>DCCL01000029.1:5716-24312 GCA_002313795.1 Faecalibacterium prausnitzii | reverse complement strand
GCGATAGTATGAGAAAGAAGCAGCAGCGCCTGGTCTGGTGCCTGAGGGAGCAATGGCTCCCCGCCCTGCGGTGCAGCATGGAGCTGAGAGAAGATGCTATTGTGCTGGACGCGGCCCGATACGGCGCAGGTATCGTCTGTCTGCCTGCTGCAGACAGCGTCGAGACGGGCTACGAGTGGGGGCGGGTGACGTTAAGCTGTACCCTGCCCCGGGGCAGCTCAATGCAGGTGTACGCCTTCGCGGGGGACAGCGAGGAGAACTTCTGGCCAAAGCTGCAAGCCGCATGGGCCGGTTCTGAAGAGGACTATGGCAGGGCACAGCACAAGGTGGCTCATGCCTTCGGCCAGCCACTGGGGGCCGACACAGACCTGCTCGTTGAGCAGAAGGGCCGGTATCTCTGGCTGGCAGTGGAATTTTTCTCCGGCAGCAAAGAAGACGTGAGTCTGGATAAGGTCGTATTCTGGATGGGTGGTGACCGGATGACTGATTATCTCCCGGCCATCTACCGGGGCGACCGCATCACCGAGCGCTTTCTGGCTATCTTTAATAGCATGATGCAAGATATGGAGCAGCGCATCGACAGTCTGCCCGCCCTGCTGGATTATGAGAACAACAGCGAAGAGATGCTCCGTTATCTGGCCGGGTGGCTCTGTCTGGACGGAAGGAATGCTGATGCGGCACAGTTGCGCCGCTGGATATCCACGGCGATGGAAGATGGGCAGACGCTCTATACGCCTGCGGGCATCTGCCGGACGGTGAAGCGGCTGACCGGGCATAGGCCCGTCCTGGTTGAGTATGAGCGGGTGGACCCGAACTCACCCGCCTGCTGTGACAGAGAGACCTGCCGCCGACTGTTTGGTGAAGATCCTTACCGCTTTTTCATTCTACTGGAAGAGGATGCTTTCCAGACGAGGGAACAGGCCGACAACTTTATGAAGCGGATGCGGGAGTATATCCCGGCACATATGGAGATGGAGCTGGTGCTCCTGCACAGGAACATTCGTCTGGGAGGCCATAGCTATCTTGGAGTCAATTCTGTGGTCGGCGGTTATGTGCCGGCAGCCATTGACGAGAGCACGACCATTCATTTCAATACCATCATAGGAGGTTAAGTGATGAAAAACTCCGGTTATTTCCCGCTGGAACGCAACCGCTATTATTACGGCAAATTGCTGACGGTCCGCGATTTTGAGCGGGAGCAGGATTATATCCGCAGCAAGAACGAGCTGGGCAATCGGGTGCTCCACGGCGCAGGCGTCGTGTGCGGCATGGGAGTCACCGTCAGCGACGACACGACCCTCCTTGTGGAAAGCGGAATGGCGCTGGATTACAGCGGTCACGAGATCGTCATCGACGAGCCTTTGGTGCGCAAACTGCAGATGCTGGAAGGCTATGACAAGCTGCAGGGTCGTCTGGATGCCTACCTATGCCTCGCTTATCAGGAAGAGGCTGTGGACCCGGTGAACGCTGTGGGTGTGGACATTGAATCCAGCCGACAGTATAATATTACCCAGGAGAGCTACCGGCTTTATCTCACCGACGAGGCCCCGGAATATCGACGCCTGCTGGAATGTCAGGGCGAGCGGAACACCAACGTCCTGTACGCAGATGAAGGGCTTTCGCTCATCCTTACTGCTCCGGACACGGTGAGCGCGGGCAGCGAGTTCACTGTGCGGGTGCTGATCGTTAAAAACCATTCTATCCCGCCGGTGCGATTTACCCTCAGCGGCGAAAATTCTTTCGCCGAGACAGAGGAGGGAAAGCTGACGCTGAAATACGCGCAGAGCCCGGAGGAAACCCGGAATGTCATCTGGGCGGATTTTCAGGTGCAGGCTCAGCAGCTTAGCGGCATTCAGGGTCAGTTGTTCCCGGTGGGCGCGGAGTTGAACCTCGAAGTGGGCGATCGCCGCTATAAACATTACATCAGCGTGGATGCACCGGTCACTCTCTGCCCCGACCAGGAGAGCGTGAACCGCACTCTGCGCAGCAGTGACACACTGGCCCGGCATCTGGCGGGCAACGACCTGCCGATCTATCTGGCAAAGCTGGAGCTGGTGCATTCCACCGGCGGCGTCTTCCTCAGCTCGGCTACCGAGCTGCCCTTTGAGCAGTGCATCCGCCGGGAGCGGCTCGCAGAGAGCGGGACACGGCAGGGCCTTGCGGTCAGGACCACAGTGCGTTCGCTGGAATACTGGCAGAAGCCGGAAGCAGAGGCCCACTATCATGCGGCCGCCCGGACACTGGATTTTGATTTTGGTATTCCTTCACCGGAACAGTATGATTATACGGTGAGCCACGGTGTGGTGGAGCTGGAAATGTCCGGTGGCATCCGGGTCAATAACCGCTATTTCAGTCAGGAAATCCCCCATGGTCTTGGTCAGGGTATGGTGGATGTCCGGCTGAGCGTGGAGTTCCCCGGTGCAGAGGATGAGACCATGTTGCTGGTAGGCAACAGCGAAGTATTCCGCTCCAAGGCGAGCGGCGAGAACCCGCCCTGGGTGGAAGCTGCTGCCATCATCTACCCGGAGCGGGGCACCATGAAGATCGGCGTATGGCTCCACGATACCGTCAGCGGGAACCGGCTGCGGGTTCATTATTTTGCACAGAAGCCTGAGCGGGACACTGGCCGTTTGGGCAGCCGTGACCGGGTGACCATTCAGGTGTCGCCTGAGATCGCCCGTCTGTCCAAGCGGGAGCAACTCCAGCTCAGGGCAGAGGTGAACGGCAGTGCTGACAAGAGCGTGAAGTGGGAAGTACGAGACGAGAACGGCGGCGAGATCGACCGGAACGGCATCTATCATGCGCCGGAAACGCCGGGCACCTATGAGATCGCGGCGACAGCCAGGGCTGATGAAAAGGCCAGTGCCAGCGCCTTCGTCATCGTGGAGTAAAATTGGGAAAAAACAGGGTAGAGGGGAGAGGCAGGATGGAACCGTATCTGATCCGGGGACAATATAAGGTGGTGCAGGTATTGTACGCGGAGCCGGATTATGCGGCCCTCGGTGCCGTGGATATTCAGGATCGCGAAAAGCCGCAGGTGCTGCTCAACGTCTATGAGGGCAGCTGCCTGCGCCGCTTTATCCGGGCCTACGATAAGATCAAAAAATGCCCCGCCCTGAAGAGAGTATTTATTGAGAAAGAAAGTCTGGTGGCCGTATTTCCCTTTGAGCAGGGGCAGGACATCGACAGCGTGTTCCAGCGGGGAGTGAAGCTGGATTGGAAATTCCGTCTGTCTGCGGCCGGCGACCTGATGGAGCAGGCGCTGCGGATGGCGGATTACCCGCCGGAAGTCGTCTGTCCCATGCTGCTCAGCGAGCAGGTAAGGGTCTTCCCGCAGGAACGGCGGCTGGTTCTGCGGTGGCTCATCCGCCCCATGGAAGAAACTCTCAACGAGAGAGAGGTGGCCATGCTGCTGGACGACCAGCTCAGGAAGCTTCTGCTCCGCCGGTGGGATTCCCCTATATCTGAGAGAAAATTCCTGAGGGAGTTGGGCTCGGGTCGGGCGGGTACTGTGCTGGAAATGTACGCCTGCTGGAAAAAAGCCTGCCCGGAGATCCGGGCAGAATATGAAAAGATAGCATCTATGCTGGCCGTAGGGCGCTTCCTGTGGCTGCTGCGGGTCAACTTTAAGGATGCTCTGCAGCGGATGAAAGAAGAATGGCGGAAGGGGACCGTGTGATGCTGAAAAAACTGAATCGAGGACTCGTCTACCTGCTTTTTGTGGTGTCATTGGCTGCTCTGCTGATGGCGCTCAGCTCCGGCTGGCTCCAGAACGCCTATATGAATGTTTTCCTGAATTCCAGCAATATCCGGTACAGCTTGCTGTCGGCCAACAAGGCGGGTGTGTACTGGGCGCTGGGCAGGAGAAATTCGGAATGTGTCCTCTCCTGCGGCAGGCTGGGCAGGAGCGTGGAAAAGAATATCTGGGGTTCGGAGATCGATCTGGGCATCAACGACAGGGTGCTGCGCTTCTTTGTCTGTTCGGACGGAAAGCTGCTCATGGTCATCCAGAAGCAGGACGACACCGGTGTTTATCTGATGAGCCGGGATGACGAGAAAATGATCAGGCTCCTGACCCTCAAACCGGGAGAGACGGCCTCCATTTTTGCCGAGGACGACAGCAGCGTGACCTTCGTGGTGGACGATGGCCGGAGTGAGGCAGTCTGGGAGTACGAAGTGGGCTACAGCTGGCTGGTGCAGAAGACTAAACAGCCTCGCTCAGGGCCACTGGCAATCCTTGCCATTCCGGGTGGCAGCGTCCTCCGGCAGGAAAATGCCATCGGCTTTGTGAACGGCGGTGACATTGAGTATTCCAACGACAGCGCCAACACGGGGTATTACTGGTACACCCCCGAGACGTTATGGCTGTTGGACAGCAAGAGCGGTGAGGTGCGCAGAGAGCCTCTGGCGACTCAGGAGACCACCCTGTTTACCTTGAGCGAGGCGCAGAAAACCTGCGGGTCAGCAATCATCGACCTCAATATCTCGGAGGGCGGTGTGCTGCTCCTGACAGAGGACAACGGCCTCTATTGCTGGACAGGTTCCCGCACTGGCTTCGAAAATATTAGCGAGAGCCTTCTTCAGGCCAAAGGCCTCTCCATCGCCATCGTGGTGTGCTCAGTCCTGTTAGTTCTGCTGCTGGCCCTTATCCCGTGGTATCTGGTCTGCGAATATCAGAGAATGCATATCTCCATCGTGTTTCGCTCTGGCATCTTCCTGCTGCTGACCATAACGCTGCTGGCCAGTCTCATATATCAACTGGTGGCAAAGCCCTATTACCGCGGCATCACCGACGACTGGGCGCGGCAGGTGCTCCAGGCAGCAGGCCGTGCGCCTGATGTGGAAGATGGAGTCTTTGGCACAATGCGGTTTACCTTGGACAAGGAGACAGGAAACTGGTATCAGGAGGAAAATGGCAGACAGACTGCCGTCATCGAGAGCCTGATGTATGGCGGGCGTTTCAACGAGGGCCCCGGTCTGGCGGTGAGCGGCCAGGAGAGTCTGGTGGTTTATTATGATAACAGTAGTCTTCGGATAGCGTACTTTATAAAAGTCACGGATGATGAGGTCATCGTCATGACGATGGACGACGCCATCTACAGCCAGAAATATCAGAAAGGATGCCGGGAGAGCCTGATGGCCACAGTGCCTTTCTGCTTTATCGTCTGGCTTCTGGTCCTCTTTGTCCTCATGGATTACAGTGACCGCATCCAGCGGGTGGCCAACGGGCTGAACAGCATCGAGTCGGGCCATACCAACTGTCGTGTGGTGGACAACTTTGGTGACGAGATCAGCTCACTGGCCGATTCAGTGAACACCATGGCGGAGCTGTTGGAAAAGGGAAGAAAAAATGATGTCTCCATGCGCAGCGGCTACGCCGCCTTCCTGCCGGATCAGCTCATCAGCCTGCTGAATGTTCAGAACGTGGAGCAGATCGACCGCAGCACCTTTGAGCGCTCAGAACGGGCGATGCTCCATGTGAAGCTGGTGTTCGACAAGAGCGTTTACGAGGACAGTTCTCACCGGTTGTTCGATTACATGAATGAGGTCATTGGACGCACGGCAGAACATATCTCCGAAAACGACGGTATCATCCTGAGTTTTTCTTATGACGGTTACGATGCTGTTTTCCCACCCGACGGTACCAGCGCAGTGAGCGCAGTGGTGTCTATCCGGCAGGAGGCACTGGCTATCAATGAGGAACATCGCCGCAGGGGGCTGTCCGAGATGAAACTGCAGGCCACACTGGATGTGGGCGAGCTAATGGCGGGCGTTGTGGGCAGCAGCACCCGGATGCAGGTGGTGGCCCTCTCGTCCAGCCTCAACCGGGCCCGGATGCTCAGCAGTCTGTTCGAGCGGCTGGATGCCAATGTTCTCTGCACCGAAAAGATCGCCATGCAGGCAGAAGGCTTTCACAACCGCTATATCGGAAGGCTCTGCAACAGCGCCGAAGAGGTGCGGGTATACGAACTCTATGAGGGCGATGACAGCGCTCTCCGTACCGAAAAAGAGGAGCACGCCAAGTTGTTCGCCGAGGGTGTTTATCTGTTCTACGCAGGTGATTTCAGCAAGGCAAAGCGCATTTTTATGAATATCGTCCGCACAACGCCGAGAGACGGCGTGGCGCGGCATTATCTCTATCTGGCGGACCGCTTTGAAAAGGAGCCGCCGGAAAAGCTAGGGCTCGACAGCTGAGATGGAAAGGAAGGAAGACCGGATGATGGAGGGATTCTGGACAGATATCCAAGCAGACGGGCCGGAAGAAGTACCAAAAAGCATCGTGAAGTGGGCCTGTGAGGTCGCACGAAAGAGCGGGCGGGTCCCAGAAGACCGGGGTGAGGCAAAGCCGCCTGTGCGGGAGCCGGACGGCTATCTCCGCCAGACGCCGGTACAGTCTATCCGTGACTGTCCCGGTTATCACGGCAAAATGGTGCGCAAAATCGTTTTCTGGGTGCTGGTGGCAGCAGCGGCTGTTACCGCCTATTGTTTGATCGCATTCGGCATAGTACGCCTGTAAGGCCCGCCGGAGCAGAGGGAGGAAAAAATGTTCAGCCAGTTGCTGCGGCAGCTCAGTGCGTCCATTGGTGTGGTGTTCCGTACCATCCGGGCGTTTTTCACGCGACAGATCTATACGGTGGTGGCCCGGGTACGGAGCGCCACGAATCTGACCCGCCAGGCGTCCCGTATTGCGCCCAAAATGCTTAAGACCGTCACGGATGCCAGCCAGAAACCTTCCAAAAGGGAGGACTATTTTGAGACAAGGCAGCTCTACATCGCAAAGTCTCTTGTGGTGTTCATCATTCTGGGACTCATCCTACTGGGTGTGCTGTTCAAATTTGTGGCCTGGCCATTTCTGCGCAGCTGGTTTTTTACGGCAAAATTCTGGGAGGAAGATAGGGCCGTGGAAAATTACAGCGGCAAAGTTATCCTCTATTATGACAAGGAAAAGGAAGAGCCTCTCTACAAAGGCCGCCTGAAAAACGGCCTGCTGCAGGGCAAGGCCCAGCAGTTCGACCGCGGCGGCCTCATTCTCTATGACGGCAGTTTTGTGGACGGAAAATATGACGGCGAAGGTGTCCTTTACAAAGACGGCCAAAAAGTCTACGCTGGAACATTTGCTGATGGACTCTACGACGGCGAGGGACGTATTTACGATAATGATGCCATTGTTTACGAGGGCAGTTTTGCCAACGGACTCTATGACGGAACCGGGAGCCTTTATGAAAACAGCCAGCTGGTCTATGAAGGAAAATTCTCCCAGGGCCAGCGCAGCGGCACTGGCAAAGCCTACCGGAATGGTAAAGTGGTCTACGAAGGTGATTTCGCACAGGATACCTACAACGGCGAGGGTGCGGAATACCGGATGGGGAACCTGCGGTACAAAGGCGGGTTCAAAGACGGCTTGTTCGACGGCAGCGGCACTGAGTATTACGCGGACGGTTCGGTGCGTTACCGGGGTGAGTTCGCCGAGGGAAAATATTTTGGCAGCGGACTGCTGAGCTTGAAGGATGGCACCACCATCCGGGGCGACTTCGAGGACGGTCAGACCGTGGGCGATGCAGTCTGCACCCGGGATAAAACAATTTATTACAAGGGACTGCTCCAGAATTTCATTCCGCAGGGGGCAGGCGAATTCCTGAGCAGCGGCGGTAAGACATTGTTCAGCGGTGCTGCTGCCGCAGGCGTGCCGGACGGTGATGCTCTGCTGGGAATGCATGCCTCCGATGTGCGGGAAATACTGGGCGGCACACTGGAAGAATCCATGGAGTCGGGAGGCTTTGTCATTCGCAGCAAGGAACTGGGTCTGGCGGTCTATTGCTCTTTCGCACAGGAGAATGCCGAATCGGAAGTGTACGGGGTCTACCTTTACCCGGATGGTGCGCAGGCCCCGCTGGATACTCTGCTCTGGAAAGACGCAGCCAGCTTTGAACGTGCAGCCCGGAGCTGCGGCATGGAGTTGCCGGAGGCACAGCAGGTGACGGGAGATCCCGGCCTGCCCGGAAGTCTTCCGGTAAAGACGAGCGGAAAGCTCTGTGCCGCTTCCTACAAACTGGAAAATGGAACACTCTACTTGTGGAGCAAAGAAACCGGAGGAGAACTGCTGGCAGCGGAATGGGCCTCTGCAGAGACCATGCCCAAGGTAGAAAATCTCGGGTTCATCCTTCCCACGGCCAGTGAAGAGATGGAAGACCTGATGGCACAGCTGGGTTTGGCAAAAGAGAGCGCCGCCGCGGCTGCTGCAAAAGACCCCTTCTGTGGCAGCGGTGATGTGAGCGGCCTTTTGAAAAAGGCAAAAGAGAACGGGCAGCTTTATCCTGTTCTCTCTGCAGCTGTGGAATATCTGCGCTACGCGGAGGAACGGAACGCAGCAGAGGAGAATGCTGCAATCTATCAGCAGATGCTGGATGATGAGAACACCCGCTTGAAACAGGGACTCGGCAGTGAGGAGAATAAGACAAAACTGGAACAGGCCATTGCGGAATTACAGTTGAACGAGAGTCGGTATGAGGTACAGATGAGGCGGCAGACCCTGACGGTAGAGGAAGCCACGGGTCTGCAGCTGGCAGATTATGACTTGCAATCCCTGCCGCTGGCCTTTGATACGGCAAGTCTGGATGCCGACGCTCTGGGCAGAGATTTGATTGAGAATGCTCAGAAGAACACGGCTTCACAGGTGCTGGAAAAAGACGGCAAGCAGACGGTGGACAAGGTAGATGAAAAAGCCATCCTTGACCAGATGGAACTGCAGCTGCTTGACCTGAAGCTGGCCTATCAGAACATCGGACTGGCTCGGGATCGCTATGTGTCGGCACTGGATACGAAACAGCAGCGGGAGAAAGAATATCAGGTGGGCAACACCGAAAAGAGTACGTGGCAGCAGGCGCAGATCGATGCCAATACCTGCCGTGCTGACCTTTACAGCGCCCTGATGGACTTTACCTCACAGGCCGCTGCGCTGGACGAGAGCTCCGGCGGATGGATCGCGGAAAATTATGACTGGTACGCCGACGTGCTGGGCCAGTGAACCGAGAACGGAGGAAACGACGATGGCAGATTATACGGCGCTGTACGAGACTGGCAGTGCGCTAGTGGAGCTTCTGCGGGAAAATCTGACTCCGGAGCCCATCAGCAAGCGGGAACTCATCTCGCTGGGCTCGCCTTTGCAGAACGAGAATAGCCAGATGACGGTCTATCTCTTCCACATCGAGGAGGATGTCCAGAGTGGGAACCGTGGATTCACCCCCTACAGCCGGGGAACTGAGAGGATGAGCCCCACGGCCCTCTCAGCCAGCTTCCTCGTCACGGCCCATTCCAAGGCACCGGTGCTCATGCGGGAAGCCGACCAGTACCGGATGCTGGGTGCCGCCATCCAAACGCTGAAAGACTCCCCCATCTTGCCTAAGCAGTATCTCAGCGGTTCGCTGGAGGAGACCGACGCGGAGCTGCGGCTGCTGTTGGAACGGCCTAATTTTGACCAGATGCTTAAGATATGGAACAGCACATCTACGCCCTATAAGCTCTCCATCGTGGTGCGGGTGACAGGCATCAACATTGACTCCAAGCGCACCAGGACGATCCATCGTGTCACTGATGTCCAGATCGGCACCGCCCAGAAACCGAGGGAGGAAACACAGAAATGATCAACATTCATCTCAGCGTGATCCTTTATGTGCTGGACGGTTTCACTGGCCGACCCACCGCTTGGGGGACTCTCCGCTGTACTGTGGACGGCAGGCCCTTCTGCCCACTGGTAAAAGATGGAGGAAGCTATCTCTTTCTTGACCTGCCGGAGGGCCGGCATGTCATCACCCTGTCGGGTGCGTATTACCGGCCCGAGGAGGTTCGGGTCGAAAAAGGGTGCCGGGAGGTCATCGTGACTATGAAACCGGCGGAAAATTATCCCTTCAGGCGGCAGCGTCCCCGGCTGACGCTCCATTTGGGCGTGCCAGGCGGCATGGTCTGGGCAGCGGAAATAGACCCACTGACCGAACTGAAGATCGCGCAGGCCACCGCTGCCGCAGGAGCAGAAGAAGTGCAGCTATTCTGTCGGGACCCGGCCAGAAAGCTGGCTCTGCCCCGGGATTTCCTGCTGGTCGATGAGAAGGCTCCTGAGCTCTGCCGCATCGAGGAGTTGAGTAGCGGTGGCCCTGCGCCGCTGGCAAAACCGCTGGAATCTGACCATAAGCGGGGCTGCTGTCTGTATCCGGCCCAGCGCTATCAGGCGAACGCAGAAGGCACTGTCCGAGCAGTGTTTCGAGAACCGGCCAGAGCAGCGTTCTGGTGCCCTGGTGGTAAACTGACGCTGGCAGAAATGAAGATGGGCGAAAATGAGATCCAGCTGAACGACTGAGAAAAGAGGAACTGAAATGGGTGCAAATCCGAATACGGAAAATACGATGCTGACCTGCTCTTTCGGTACGGCTCCGGCCAGCCTGCGGGTCATGAGCCAGCCGCTGGTCAAAATGTGCGGTATGAAGGCCGGTACCATCATGGATAATAAACTGCTGATGTTCGGCACCTGCTCCAGCCCCATGCACCCGGTGGTGGCGGCGACCGGTGCCCCCGGCCCCTGTCTCGCTGCCGTACAGGTGACGGCCCCCTGGGTCAGCAGCTCCACAGTGCGTATCTGTGGTATGCCTGCCATCAAGAAAGACTGTAAGCTCATCTGCAACTTCGGCGGCGTTATTGAGGCAAAGATGAACCCTGCCATACTGGTGCACATCGGTTAACGCCGGGAGGAACGAGATGAACGAACAGGAACGTGCCCCCGCCTATGAGGAAGTGGACAGAGGTTACCGCAACCAGTGGGAACTGATGGAGGATGAGATGTCGGTGCTGGATTACCGGCTCTATCTTTTCTATCAGTACCATCAGTGGGTGGGCCCGAAAAACGATATGAAAAACATGCTGGGCTTCGTCGTCACCCGGGAGGAGTTTGAGCACAATCTGCTCAAAGCTGCTCAGACAGGGCTGGAAGAAAAGCTCCAGCCCGAGGAAGCCCGGCAGTTGGCTTTGAATCTGCAGACCATCGACCTTCGGCTCCGGAAAACGAAGCGGGAGGACTTTCCACTTCTGCTCTTATTTGACCGGTTCGGCCTCGGCAGTTTTGAGCAGGAGTGTGTCCTGCTGGCCTACGCGTCAGTTCTGGACGAAAAGTATGAGAAACTTTTTGCGTATTTACAGGACGACATCACGAAGAAAAAGCCTACGGTCTCGCTGGCTATCTCCCTGCTGATGGAGAAGGGAAAGCACGCTGAACAATACCGTTCCATGCTGGCGGCGGCACCTTCGTTCTCGCTGCTGTTTGAGCCGGAACTCTGGAAAGACGGTGTCCTTGCTCTGAATCAGGAGGTGCTGGCTTTCCTGAATGGTGAGACCCGCCTGCCGCAGGGCTATACTCTGTGGAGCGCTGGGACAGCTGGGCCCGACGAGGGTCTGCCGGTGCTGGCAGAGTTGGGGCGGCAGCTGGATGCGCTGTTTACGGTGCCCTCCTGCGCCGGAGTACTCTCGGGGGCACCGGGCAGTGGGCGGCACTATCAGGTGGAGCAGCTCTGCCGCCGCTATGGGGAGAGCTGTCTGTTCGCGGACCTGGCGGTCTGTGGACGGGAACCGGAGGCAGTGCGCCGGGGGGCTATGCTGGCCCGGATGACCGACAGCATGCTTTGCATCGTAGAGCCCGGCAGCTTCTCGCAGGAAGGAGAGTGGCAGGCCCCCTCGCCGGAGCTGGCAGATGCCATCGCCCACGCCGATTTGGCACGAGGGAGGCTGTTCGTCCTCTCCCAGAAGCCCCTGCACCTACATCTGAATATTCCTATGCTGGAATTTGAAGTGCCTGAGTTGGACGCCGGAGAGCGGCTGATACTCTTCCGGAAATGCTTCGAGCGGCTGCCCCTGAGCGAGAATGTTTCTATGCAGGAACTGGCATCCAAATTCCATTTTACTCCCAGGCAGATCACGCTGGCTGCACAGCAGGCGGAGGGCATTGCCCGCATCGCCGAGAAACCGTTGGATGCAGCGCAGCTTCATCAGTGCTGTTATGGGCAGGTGGTACACAAGCTGGATACCTTGGCCGGGCGTATCCGTCCCGGCTGCCGCTGGGAGGATCTTGTCCTTCCCGAGGCTCAAAAGCGGCTTATCCAACAGGCTTGCGCCCATGTGCGCTGGCAGCACCGGGTGTTCGGTGAGTGGGGCTTTGGCCGGAAAATCCGCTACGGTACCGGACTGTCGATCCTCTTCGATGGCGTACCCGGCACAGGTAAGACTATGTGCGCCCAGATCATGGCCCGGGAGCTGAACATGGAGATGTATAAAATCAACATTTCCCAGATCGTCAGTAAGTATATCGGCGAGACAGAAAAGAACTTGCAAGCCGTCTTCCGGGAGGCTAAAAATTCTAACTGTATCCTTTTCTTTGATGAGTGCGACGCTATCTTCGGAAAGCGCAGTGAAGTGAAGGACTCCCATGATAGGAATGCCAATGTGGAGACCGCTTACCTTTTGCAGCAAATCGAGGAATTTGACGGGGTCTGTATTTTGGCGACCAATCTTTTGCAGAACATTGATGAGGCTTTCCTGCGGCGTATCACGTTCGTTATCCATTTCCCCTTCCCGGATGCTGAGATGCGGGAGAAGATCTACCGCACCACCCTGCCGCCTGAGGCTCCGGTGGACGATGATGTGGACTGGAAGTTCCTGGCCGAGAAATTCGAACTTTCCGGCGGATATATCAAGAATATCGTGCTGGCGGCATCTTTCATGGCAGCGCAGGAGGGTACGAAAATCGGCATGAAGCATTTCCTGAATGCGGCAGTCAATGAACTGAAAAAGAACGAGATCGTGGTGGTGCGGGAGAGCCTGCAGGAATATGCCGACCTGCTGATGGACTGAGAAATAGAGAAAATGTCATGGAATCACACCGGAAAATGTGATAGGATCGGGAACAACAATGCAGGCTCCACACGGAAAGAATGGGGAGAAAGAACATGAAGGATAAGGCAGAAAAGGCCCGGAAGAAATTGAAGGTCAGGAAACTGAGGCTTCAGACGAAATTCAATATCATGTTTACCCTCTTTGCGCTGGTGCTGGGCTTTGTGATGTATAAGTTCACGCAGGCGACGGTGGTGGGCACGGCGGCGACCCTCTACTGGAAACGTGCTCAGGGTGCGGCCTATATCTCGGCCAATTATCTGAAAACCAGTTTTACCAGTGAGATCGAGTCAATGACCCGAAGCAGCGAGGACTACGACCAGATGGTGCAGCGGCTCACTGTGTTCAAACAGGCATTGGATGTCCACGACCTGATCGTCTATATTCCGGGGACCGAGAGTGCGATGGTCTATATCGCCTTGCAAAGCGACGAACCAGACCCGCTGGAATATGGAAACATCATCAGCTACAGCGAAGAGGATAAGGAGTCACTCCTGCCCGCTATCCAGGATGGCATTGCGTCGGACGAGGCGGCGGTGTCCAGCAACAGCCACAGCGGCCACAGCGGTAAAGAAATCAGCGCATGGTCGGCGGTAAAGGATGCAAAGGGCACGGTGATCGCTGTGGTGGAGGCAGATATCGACACCGCCGGACTGATGGAAACAGCGTTCCCCTATATGCTGCTGATGATGGTAGTCTATATCCTCATCGTTCTGGTGGGACGAGGAGTGCAGCTTGCTTTCACCAAGCGCATGGTCGTCCATCCTCTTCAGAAACTCACGGCCCGTGTAGTGGATTTTGTCTCTGATGACCAGCTGATGGGGTTTGAGAATGATATAAAGACCGGCGACGAGATCCAGGCGCTGAATGAGGCACTGGGCCAGATGTCCCGGAATATTGCAGACTACGCGGTTCGGCGGGCCCGAAATGCGGCCAGCGAGGAGCAGGCAGCAGCAGAACGGAAAATTGCTGCCCGGATGCAGCATGGCATGGAGCCCTCCCGGCCGGAAGACTTTCTCCGGAAATACGACATCTGGCTGGACAGCCGGTTCGTGGCCTCCCCCGAGGTGGAAGGCGATTCGTATGATTATTTTGCACTGGATGATTCCCGGATGGCGGTCGTTCTCAGCAGTATTGGCACCACAGGTCTTGCAGCAGCGGTACAGCTGCTGGTGGCCCGCACCATCATCCGCAGTCAGCTGCTCAGCGGGCGCAGCTTCCCGAAGGCCGTCGCAGAGATCAACCGGCAGCTCTATGAGCAGCTGCCCCAGCACGACGAGCTGCTACGGGTGTTTGTGGGTGTGCTGGATGGCAGAGACCATAGCCTTACCTATGTCAATGCTGACAGCAATGCGCCTATCCTGATGCGGAGAGGTCAGCCTTACAGTTTCCTGCCCTGCCCGGCCTATGCTCCCATGGGTCAGGTGGAGAACGTCTCCTATCAGGAGCACCGGGTGGAGTTCCAGCAGGGCGATCGGCTGCTGTGGTATTCGGATGGCGTGCTAAAGATGCCGGATGAGAACGGCCAGCCGCTGGACGTGGAAAAACTGAAAAAAATGCTGAATGACCAGCGTGCAGCTACGCCGGAAGATCTGATGGCACAGCTGGACGCTCTTGATGAAAGCGGCAGCGTTCCCCGGGCCGTTGTTCTACTGGAATGCCGTCAGGTGGACCGGAAGCGAGGCCGGCTGCGGGTGGAACCTAGTCCGGACAACATCGGTCAGGTGCGTGAATTTGTGAGAAAACAGCTGGAAAAGCAGCCTCTGTCGGCCCGTGCTCAGGCACAGATGCAGGTGTGCGCAGAGGAGTATTTTTCTCTCTGCTGCCGTTATGTGAAGCAGGGCATGGTAGAGCTCAGCTGTGTATCGGAAGAAAAAAAGTTCACCCTCCGCTTCACAGCAGATATGAACGGTCTTGATCCCTTCCGGTATGATGCGGGTGAGACCATGGAGAATACAATGGGATTCATCCGCAAATATACCGATGAGGCATCGTCCCGTGTGGTCGGAGGCTGCACGGTAGTTACCATGAGCCGGGAGTTGATGGAGCCTTCCATGGAGGAATGAGCTGTGAAAACATATGCGAAAAATAAAAAGCGGAGCAGTTCGGCAAAGAAACCAGTCAGGGCGGGCAATGTTCTCCAAAGTGTGCCCAACAGTTTGCGGTTGTCGCTGAGTGGTCAGGAGAAAAACGATCCGGGTGAGGATCTTTCGGAAGCGCTGAAAGCGATGTTCGGGAACCATCGACTCCCATCAGAGTTACAGCAGAGACGAGAAGAGCCGGAGGCAGTGGGTGAAAATACCGCCGTGAGCCCCTTACAGGAAGCCCCGGAGAATGAGGTGCCGGATGCACTCAACGAGGGCGTCATTATGGAGGCTCCCCCAATGCTGGAAGACCCGCAGGCACAGAGGCCGGTTCAGGCCGTCCAGAAGCGGAACGCGCTGTTCCGGTTCGGCGCGTGGCTTATGGATAAGACTGTCGGCAAGCTGGATCGTGCACATGTGCGCGCTTACGAAGATATCATGGAACATAAGGCCGATGGCAGCTACTATGAGATCGGCAAATGGAATCGATTCAAAAACTTTATCAAGAATCCACTGTCTGTGATGCATTCCTGGGGCAGTAATAAGCAGAAATGGAATGAGAAGCATCAGCAGGAGCAGCAGGCAGCGCTGGATGAGATCAACGCTTTCCGTGCTCAGAAGCAAATCCACGCTCTGGATCACGACAATTACAAGTGGGGACAGAGCAACGAAAGAAACCTTCCGGGGCTCCAGCAGGCAGTGCCCGGACAGGGCGGGGGAGAAGCAAAAGAGGGCAAAAAGTATTCTGCCGCTCAGGGTGTTGCCTCCGGACTGGGAGCAGCAAAGATAGTGGCGGGAAATGCGAAGCCCATCGCAAAAAACACCGGAAAAATCTTCCGGAAAATAAAGAACAAAGTTGGTGGATGGTTTAGTAAGCTGCTTGGAAAGAGCAATGAGAATGCGGAGATCGTTGAAGGGGACTTGTCTGATAGCGGGGCAGCAGATCTGGATAAAAAGATTACCACGCCTCTTGTTGCAGGCCTGGGTCTGGCGGGCAGCATCGCGGGTCTGACGGCCAACAGCATGAAAGCACATGAGGCCAGGAAGACCGGTCTGACCGGCAAGAAGTTCACAACGGGTGCAGATGTGGCCCGGTCCGTTTTGGGTACGCTGAGAAGCGGCGCAGGCGCGATAAGCAATATTACAAAAGTGTACGGTCAGGAGCTGGACGATACGGCAAAGGGAATCCTGACCTCTCCGAGTATGGACATCGGCGGAGGCATCACTCCGTTGGGAATCATCGGTGCACTGAGCGGCGCTGTCCGCACGGCAAAAGGAGTCGGCGAGATAGCAGGCGGGTCCAGAACCAAGAGCAGGTTGAGAGATGTGGACGAGGACCTTGGAACGAACGATGACATCAACGACGAAGAGAAGAATTATCTGAGCCTGCTTTCCCAGCAGGCCCGGCGGGGTGCCAGCCACCGCCAGCTGAGGGGCTCGCTGGATGTCGTGGGCGGTGCCATCGAGACCGGTGCAAGTTTGTCCGCAGGAATCCCCATTGCGAAGCTGGCAATGATGGGAGCCAAGACGGTTTACAGCGAGGGTGCAGGCATTGCAGTGAAACAGCACCAGAAAAGTATGGACAGCAAAGTTCTGGACGAAGACCTGCCCGGGCTGGATCAGGCCATTGAACAATATGCCTATGACCTGGCTGTGAAGAAGGGCAAAGACCCGGAAAAGGTCAGCGCTGCAGAACGGCGGGTGCTGAAAAGACACGCCAAACATATCGTGCTTCAGGCGTATGGCTTTAAGACGGGCAAGCGGAGCGAGGCTGTGGCCTTCTTCAATACGGCCCGTGCAAAGTATCTGACGAACCGTGCAAACACTGATAATGGCTCCGAGGGCGGCCGGGTGGCAGAAGACATCGTAAAGGCGATGGGCGTGGACAAGCGCAAGAGCGAGGGCGCATACCATGAGGACGATGTGGCTGAGCGGCTTGGACGTGGAAAAACGCAGCAGAGCGTGCTGCGCAGTCGCCAGAGCGCCATCGGTAAAATGTATCGGGGACGGAAGAAAAAATAAAAAACGGGGGACTGAGGTATATGCAGCAATATGTGCAGAAAAGGAAGCAGAATGGTACGCCGCCGTTATCTTATGGGCAGCAGGCTGCGCAGTCAGTGCCGAACAGCGTGCAGCTGGCCATGGCAGCAGAGCAGATCCAGCAGGACGAGAGTGTTTATGGGGACGCTCTGAAAGCAAAATTCATGCAGCATCAGATCCCTTCGGCAGAGCGGGAGGCTGACCGCATCGCGGAGGGAGTCCGCGCGGCGACGCCAGAACAGGTGAAGGCACAGCTGGGCGAAAAAATGGGCGCGGATTTCAGTGATGTGCGGTTCCATACCGACGCTGCTTCTGCCGGGCAGGCCGGAGCCATCGGTGCCCGGGCCTTTACCACCGGACGGGATGTCTACTTTGGGCCGGGCGGCTTCGACCCGGGCGTGGCAGCCCACGAGCTGGTGCACACTGTCCAGCAGGGCAGTGTTGCCGCCGAGATGGGTACTGTCTCCGCTCCGGCAGGTGGGGTGCAGATGAAGCCGGGTAACTGGCTTACCCGGGGCGCAGCATGGCTTTGGGACAAGAGTATTGGCTCCATGAAGCGAAAGCATGACCGTGCCTTTAAAGATGTTATGCGCCACAAGAGCGATAACATCGTTCAGGTCGTCAATCCAAAGAACAACCAGACCGAGGATAAAAATCAGAGTTCCTACTATGATATCGGCAAGCTCAACCGGGCACTGAACTTTGTCAACAATCCGCTGGCAGTCATGCGCTCCTGGTTCTATGACAAGAAAAAGTGGGGCAGTGAGCAGGCAAAGAAGGACGCAGATGAGCAGCAGAAAATCAACGCCTACAAGCAGGGGGGCGGCGGACGGGTAGAAGGCGACCCGGAGTACAATCTCATTCCGGGTCAGAGCCTTTATGAGTTTGCGACTGACATCCCGCAGCTCATCGGAGAGACCGGCAAGTTCGGCGTTCAGGATGAGGAGGGCAAAAACAGCTACACGGCCTTTGGCATCGGCGAACATGCCAGTGCCGGTATGAGCATACTGGACACGCTGCAAGGTGTTCAGGGGCTTGCTGAGGGAGTCAAAGGAACGGCAAAAGCATGGAAGGGCGGCCTGAGAGGTGAAAAAGTCAAAAAGACGGCAGGATTTATAAAGAAACTGAATGATCTGGCTTCCGGTGTAGGCGACGTTATGAGCTGGGCCGGCGGCCTCGGTAAATGGTCTGAAAAGACGAAAGAGGCGCTGAACTGGCAGGATAAAAAGCTTCCCGGCGGCCTCAAAATACGCGGAAAAGATCTCAATGTAGGCAAGGCAATGGGATTCGCCGGCAACGGCCTGAGCGCTCTGCAAAATATCTCTGACCTTTATGGCAGCGGAAGCACCAAGTGGAAGCTGATGGGCGCAAGAAAAGAGATCGGAAAGGTGCAGAATGCCGGTGAAAAGCAGAAGCTGGGCAGGCTTGCAGAACAGGCCCGGCAGGCTTCGAGCCAGCGGATGCTGGAAGGTACATTCGGTCTGGCCGGCACTGGCCTGAGCATCGGCAACAAGTTTACCGGCGGTACGCTCAAACCTATTCTCC
>DCCL01000029.1:1141-5698 GCA_002313795.1 Faecalibacterium prausnitzii | reverse complement strand
GCGGTGTGAAGTACGGCTTGGATAAGGTTGGAGAACTGGCAACATCTGCGCACAGGAGCTCTATGAACAGTCGGCTGCTGAACGAGGAAATGAACCTTGACAAGGCCATTGAGGATTATGCAGAAACGCTGGCTACCCAAAAGGGCAAAAACATAGACGATGTGGGTGCGCTGGAATATCGGCGGCTGAAGAAGCAGGCCAAGCACATCATCCTTAAGGCCAACGGCTTTACCTCTGGCAAGCGGAGCGAGGCAGCGGCATATTTCACTCAGAAGCGTGCCAAATATCTGGCAGATCACGCGAATGACAGCAATACAACTGATGTCACCACGGCGGCAAAGAAGCTGGTAAAGGCGATGAGAGTGCACCGGAAAGGCAGTTTGAAAGAATACAGAGAGAAGGACATTGCAAAGCGTCTGGGTCTGGGAGACAGCAGCGAGGATATTGCCGCCAGCCGCGGCAGCAACATCGAAGGTCTGAAAGCCAGAGGCAAGGGAATCGGAAATGGCCTCAAGAGATTCGGCAAGTGGCTCATTGGCCTATGATAGCTCTGCTATAGATAAAAGCGCGTGAACGCAGCGAACGGAAACAAAGGGATGCAATATTATGAAAAACGAGAATGAAATTCTGAATATCATCACGAAGGATCTGAAGAATGCGGGCTATGAGCCGCAGCGGCTGAATGACGAGGGCGTGGACAGTGTAGGCTTTGTGATGCCTCTGATGAAGGACGGCGTGGGCAAAGTTTATGTCCAGATGTTTTTCCGCCCCCTCACGGAAGAGATGTCCCGGCTGGTGTTCTTCACCGTCCTCATCAATGGCTGTGAGCACAGCATGGCAGAACTGGAAAAGGCTCTGCCCCAGTGGAACCTTGAAGCGGCCATCGGCTGTTATGGTGTCTCGCCAGAGGAAGGCCAGCTCTTCCACAAATACGATCTTCTCACGGCAGAGGATGACCAGCCGCTGGAGATCGGCTTACAGACCCAGCGGGTGCTCTACGCCCTCAGTCAGGAGCTGGTTGGCCGTCTGGGCGTGGCCCGTGCGCTGGCTACCGGAAAAATGACGCTGGCCGCGGCAAAACAAAAAGGCTATTGCTGATAAGATAAAAAATGCTCTGCCGCGTGAAAACGGCAGAGCATTTTTTCATGTATGGGTCTTACTTCTGGACACCGGCGGCGCACTGCTCGATGAACTGCTTTGCCACACGGGGGCTGCGGCCTCCGGCGCGGATGGCGAAAGCCTCGGCCTTGGTCAGCAGCTCGTCGTGGGGCATATCGATGCCGTGCTGCTTGGCCAGCTCGGTGAGGATGACCTCGAACCGGGCCTTCTCTGGCCGCTGGAAGGTGACGGTGAGGCCGAACCGGGCCGAGAGGCTCATCAGCTCCTGGCGGGTGTCGGCCTCGTGGATGTCGTCGCCGCTACGGTCGGTGAGAGTCTCTTTGATAAGGTGGCGGCGGTTGGAGGTGGCGTAGACTGCAATGTTCTTGGCCCGGCCGCCCACGCTGCCCTCGAGGATGGCTTTCAGGGCGGCAAAGTTGTCGTCGTTGGCGGTAAAGCTCAGGTCGTCGATGAAGAGGATGAACTTGAGGGGGTTGGCGGCCAGCTTATCCATCAGGTCGGGGATCTGATAGAGCTGATTCTTCTTCACCTCCACCAGACGCAGACCGTCGGCGGCGAATTCGTTGGCGATGGCCTTCACGGTGCTGGACTTGCCAGTGCCGGCGTCGCCGTAGAGCAGAACATTGTTGGCGGGCATCCCGGCCAGCAGGGCCCGGGTGTTGGCAATGACCTTTTCCCGCTCCTGCTCATAGCCCGGCAGCTCGTCGAGACGCTGGGGGTCAGGATAGCGTACCGGCACCAGCTGACCGTTCTCCACGGTGAAGACATGGTGCTTGGCGAACATACCGTAGCCCTTCTTACCCACCTCGCTCATCCTCTGGGCATAAGCGGCGTGGAGGTCGATGTCCAGTGTCTCCCACCGGGGCAGGAAATTTTCGCTGTCGAGCTGGAACAGCTCATCCAGCGACAGGCGGCAAAGCTGCTGCAGGAAGTCCAGTTCGCTGTCCAGTGCCTTCTGCAGGACGGCGGGCACCTCGCTCACAGCGGCCTGACGGACACAGACCGTCTCCGCTTCCAGCACAGCGTTGGAGAGATACTGGCCAAAGTTGGTGGTGTGGTCAAAGAGAGCGGCTTCAAAGGCGGCGGCAGCGTCGCACTTCGGAGCGGCACTCAGGGTGCTGGTCTCCAGCTGGTCGGTGAGCCGGAGGAATTTGGCGATGACGGGGTCGCTCAGCAGGGAGCGGAAGATGACAAGCCCGTGGAGCCGGGCGTTGAGTTCTCGGATATTCATCATGATATGACCTTATATTGTGTATGGGTGTGCTGCCTGTATTTCGGGGCAGTACAGGGATGTTAAGCGTACACTTTGAAAGTATACAGCGATGTAAGCTCCAGCGCAAGATGGTGTTTAATTATCTTCATCTTTGACTCGATTCACGTTACAAATCGTCGATTGACAACGGCCCGATTTATAGTATAATTGACCCAACACAAATCAAATGCACAGATGGGAAAAAGTAACGCAGGATACCGCTTTTCAGAGAGCTGCCGCAGGGTGCGAGGCAGCAGGCGGCCCTGGGCGAAGTCCTCCCGGAGCAGCCTGCTGAAGAACGGTTTATGGGATGTTTGCTAAGCAGCGCCGGCGGCAGCCGTTACCTTGCAGGGCCTTGTTGGAGGCCCGTGAGAGGGCGCAGGATGCGTCAACGAGAGTGGTACCGCAGAGAGTTTTGGAGTTATTCCAGGTCTTTGTCTCTTGAACAGGGGACAAAGACCTTTTATTTATCAGGCGGTGTCCCCGCAGAGTGTGTGGGAAAGTATAAAAAAGTGGAAAAAGGACAGGAAACAGGAGAAACTCACCATGCAGTTGAACGGTTCTCAAATCTTTGTGGAGGTGCTCTGTGAGCAGGGAGTGGATACCATCTTTGGCTACCCCGGCGGCGCAGTGCTCAACCTCTACGACGAGCTGTATAAGAATGCCGACCGCATCACCCATGTGCTGACGGCTCACGAACAGGGCGCGTCCCATGCGGCGGACGGCTACGCCCGCGCCACCGGACGCACCGGCGTGGTGCTGGCCACCAGCGGCCCGGGTGCCACCAACCTCGTCACCGGCATTGCCACTGCCTATATGGACTCTGTGCCCATGGTGGCCTTCACCGGCAATGTGCCCACCGGTTCTCTGGGCCGGGACAGCTTCCAGGAAGCTTACATCGAGGGCATCACGATGCCCATCACCAAGCACAATTTCACGGTGCGCCGGGTGGAAGACCTGGCCGACACCATGCGCTCGGCCTTCCGCATCGCCCAGAGCGGCCGCAAGGGCCCGGTGCTGGTGGATATCCCCAAGGATGTCACCGCTGCAGTGTGCGAGTTCACCCCGAAAAAGCCGGAACCCATCCGCACCGTGACCACCTTCAATGAGGAGCAGGTCAAGTGGGCGGCAGAGATCCTCAACGCGGCCAAACGTCCGCTGGTCTACTTCGGCGGCGGCGTCCGCTCGGCAGCCAGCTGCCAGCCCCTCCGGGAGCTGCTGAAAAAGGCAGAGATCCCCGCTACCTATACCCTGATGGCCGCAGGCGTCGTGCCCTACGGCGACCCCATGAACATCGGCATGGTGGGTATGCATGGCTGCTACACCTCCAACCGGGCTGTAGCCGACTGTGACGTTCTGCTGGCAGTGGGTGCCCGCTTCTCCGACCGTGTGGCCCTGAACCCCAAAACGTTTGCAAAGAACGCCACCATTATCCAGATCGATATCGACCCCAGCGAGATGGGCAAGAATGTGGATGTTGACCTCTCCATCGTGGGTGACGCCGCTTACGTGCTGAAGGGGATGCTCCCCATGATTGAGGAGAAGAAACATCCCGACTGGATGAAGATGATCCGCGAGTGGCAGGCACAGGATTACCACCCGGTGTCCGATGCCTCCCGCCTGATGCCCCATCAGGTCATCGGCGAGGTCTGCAACCAGTGCGGCCCCGAGGCCGTATACGTCACCGACGTGGGCCAGCACCAGATGTGGGCGGCACAGTACATCCGCCACACCAAGAGCCGGGGCTTCATCACCAGCGGCGGCCTGGGCACCATGGGCTTTGGCTACGGTGCCGCCATCGGCGCACAGATGGCACTGGGCCGGGACCAGCGGGTGGTCATGTTCACCGGCGACGGCTCCTTCCATATGAACCTCAATGAGGCCTGTACCGCAGTCAGCTACGAGCTGCCCATCATCACCGTCATCTTCAACAATCAGGTACTGGGCATGGTCCGCCAGTGGCAGACCGCATTCTACGGCAAGCGCTTTTCCCAGACCGACCCCCACCGCAAGACCAACTTCGTCAAGGTGGCCGAGGGCTTTGGCCTGAAGGGCTACCACTGCGAGAATCTGGCCCAGTTCCAGGAGGCGTTCGCCGACGCCCTCAAGCAGAAGGGCCCCACCTGGATCGAGTGCATGATCGACAAGGATGAAAAAGTCCTGCCCATGATCCCCGGCGGCGGCGA
>DCCL01000029.1:0-1039 GCA_002313795.1 Faecalibacterium prausnitzii | reverse complement strand
AGCGCAGGGTCATCAGCCTGCTGGTGGACAACCAGAGCGGCGTTCTGGCCCGGGTGTCCAACCTGTTCTGCCGCCGCGGCTTCAACATCGACAGCCTGACCGTTTCGGCCACCAATGACCCGACTGTGAGCCGCATCACCGTCACCGTCTCGGGCAGCGATAAAGAGCTGCAGCAGCTCATCCTTCAGACTGAGCGGCTGGAAGTCACCCGTCAGGTCTTCGTCCTCAACGAGTCCACCGCCCTCGAGCGGGAGCTGCTGCTGCTCAAGGTGGCCGCAGACGTCTCCAACCGCGCAGAGCTGCGGGAGATCGCAGGCATCTACAAGGCCAAGATCATCGACCTGTCCCCGGACAGCATGGTGTTTGAGCTGACAGGCCGCCCCGAGAAGGTGGATGCTTTCCTAAAGCTCATGACCGACTACCAGATCCTCGAGCAGTGCCGCACCGGCGTCACCGCTCTGGAGCGCGGCGGGATGCACCAGCATATGCAGAAACCTCCCCAGGAGATCCGGGAGACCCAGTTCCCGCTGCCCGGCACGAAGTGCCACTGAATTGCTTTTCCGCTCCCCGGTGAGCGAAAAATATACGAAGCTATCATTTGTCTCACACTGAAATAAGTACAAAACAAAAAAAGGAGAACAACTACCATGGCTATCAAGAAATACTACGATTCCGACTGCAACCTCGGCGTGCTGGACGGCAAGACCGTCGCTGTCATCGGCTTCGGCAGCCAGGGCCACGCACATTCTGAGAACCTGGCCGAGAGCGGCGTCAACGTCGTGGTCGGTCTGCGCAAGGGCTCTGCTCACTGGGAGAAGGCTTCCGAGTTCGCCGCTACCCACCCCAACTTCAAGGTCATGGAAGTCGAAGAGGCTGCCAAGGCCGGCGACGTGGTCATGATGCTGGTGCCCGACGAGCTGTGCGCTGACATCTACAACAAGCAGGTCGCTCCTTACATGACCGAAGGCAAGGCTCTGGCTTTTGCACACGGCTTCAACATCCACTTCAAGACCATCACCGCTCCCAAGAACGTTGACGT
>DCCL01000089.1:10744-12041 GCA_002313795.1 Faecalibacterium prausnitzii | reverse complement strand
CGAGCAGATTGAAAAATGAAAATCGCGAAAGTTGAGGGAAAACGTGAGAGCAAGAATCGTCCCGTGGCCACAAATTTTCAATTCTTGAAAATTTCCTGTCCGTCCGGGACTTCACTTCTTCAACTCTTGCGAGTTTTCAAAGTGCTCTTGTTGGGGCGTGCCTGCCCCAAACCCTGCTAGGAATGCGTGCGACAAACTGGAAGTTGTTACTTCGTCAACCTATTTTCTTCGCCCCATGTACAAAGTTGGTCGAGGACTTTCATCAACGATTTCCCACGTTCGGACAACGAATACTCTACCTTTGGCGGAATTTGAGGATATTCCTTTCGCACAAGGAGCTGGTCTGCTTCCAGCTCCTTGAGATTACTGCTAAGGGTCTTATCCGTGATTGTACCGAGATAGCGTTTCATTTCGTTAAACCGCACTGGTTCAAACTCCATTAGGCAGTACAGAATCACCATTTTATGCTTGCCGCTGATGAGTGACATAGTATAACTGAAACCTGTATCAGCAAAGTTTGCATTTTCAATATAGTGCTCCATGCAGGACATACTAGCACTTCCTTTTTGGAAAGTATCTGTCTTTATTGACAGTACTTGTTCTTTTTTCGCCGTGTGGTATTATCATATCAGGGTGACGATACGAAGTCAATCCAAAACGCGAATGGAGGTTGTTATCAATGAAAAAAGAATTAGGCGTTAACCCTTACTTGTTCCCGATGCCTGTGCTAATGATTGCCACCTACGGTGACGATGATGTAGTCGATGTGATGAACATGGCGTGGGGCGGAATTTGTGCGGAGAACATGGTTTCGCTTAACATTGGAGAAGAGCATAAAACATCGGAAAATATTAAAAAGCGCGGAGCTTTTACACTGAGCATCGCAGATATTCCTCATATTGAAGCCGCCGATTTCTTTGGCATCGCCACGGGGAATAAAATGCCCGACAAGTTTGAACGCAGCGGTTTGACTGCAATGAAAAGCGAAAAAGTGGATGCTCCCATCGTGCAGGAGTTCCCGCTCACGCTGGAGTGCAGGGTCGTTGAGGACAAGATGGAGGTTTACGGCCATCACGTCATCGGTGAAATCGTGGGTGTGGTGGCAGATGAGTCTGTATTGGACGAAAAAGGCAAAGTCGATGCCACAAAGTTGAACGCCTTTGTATTTGACCAGTTCCGTAGCGGCTATTATGCCATTGGTGAAAAGGTCGGTCAGGCATGGCACACCGGCGCACCGCTGATGAAGAAATAATTTATACCCAAAAGCACCATATAGCACAAAAGGCAGGATACCACC
>DCCL01000089.1:0-10627 GCA_002313795.1 Faecalibacterium prausnitzii | reverse complement strand
TCGAGTACGAACTGTATGGTGGAGAATTAGGGACTCGAACCCCAGACCCCCTGCGTGTGATGCAGGTGCTCTAACCAGCTGAGCTAATCCTCCGAATCGGAACATGCTTATTATATCACTGCACAGGCTCAAAAGCAAGCCCCAATTTTCAATTTTCGCAAAAAAGTTTTTCGCGGCAGCGGTTTCCGGTTGCTCTCCGGGGGCAGATGGTGTATACTTAGGCCGGAACCGTTCCTGGTTCCGGAAGCGAGGTCTTTTTTTATGATCACGGTACGTGGTATCATCACTCTGCTGGTGCTGGCTGTCCTGTTCGCGCTGGCAGTCATGTGGGTGTCCAAGCAGGGCGGCTGGAAGGGCGAAGGCTGCGGCGGCAACTGCGCCTCCTGCCATCAGCACTGCGAGACTCCCGAAAAGAAGCACTGAATGACGAACGCCCTCTGTCCGGTCGTATCTGCCGGTCAGAGGGCGTTTTTCATCTTACAGTTCCCCGTAGTGGGCGGCAAAGACCGCCACAGTACTCAGCAGGTCGCTGTGGGCTTTCTGGTAGGTGCTGTACCCGATGTTCAGGGCCTCCATCACATCGTCCCGCTTCTGCTTTTCCATGTAGCGCAGCTGCAGAATGCTTCCCCGCAGGCCGGGGTCTGTCTCGCGGTAATATTCTTCTGTCTGCTCGATGGCCCGTTTCCACCCCCAGTTATGGGGGCCGTAGACCCAGTTCTTCTTTCCGTAGCTCTCAAGGGCTTCTCTGGTCTTCCGGCGCTGTTCCTGTGTCATCTTCCGTTCGCCTCCCGTTCCCCCTGCTGCTCAGCCCGCCGGGCCGAAAAAGCAGCGGTCGCGCTGCTCCGCAGTCATGCCCAGGATCTTCGAGAGCTTGTCCGCCTCGCTGAGCTTGAATTCCGTCTCATTTTCCAGCTTATTGCGCAGGGTGTTGTTGGTGATACCCATCACATGGGCGAGGTGTCCCAGTTTCAGGCCGCTGCTTCGGATGCAGTCACGGATCATTACGGTATCGGTCATTGGCGTTCTCCTTTCAGTTTTACATTTGTGTTTTGTGTTACAATCATTGGTTGTAGTATATTCTCAAGTTGATTATTTGTCAACATTATTTGCGAAATAGTTTTTGAAAAGTTGATTTATAGTAAATTTTTTGCTATACTGACCTCAGAACACAGCAAAACACGCGATTTGCGGGAAAGTGAGGGCTTGTTTATGTCGGCTCCTGATCTATCCAGCCGCATCCGGCAGCGCCGGGATGAGCTGGGACTTTCGCAGGAAGAGCTGGCCGCCCGGATGGGCTACCGCTCCAAATCCTCCATCACCAAACTGGAAAAGGGCATCAACGACCTGCCCCGGGCCAAGCTGGAAGAGCTGGCCGCAGCGCTGGACACCACCCCGGCGTGGCTCATGGGCCTGACCGACCTGCCCTGCCCCCCGCCAGGCTTTGAGCCGCTGCCGGAGATGGCCCGGGTGCCGCTGGTGGGGTCTATTGCCTGCGGCACCCCCATCACGGCAGAACAGAACATCGAGCGGTTCATCGGGGTGCCCGCTGCGTGGCACGCAGACTTTGCCCTCACCTGCCACGGCAACAGCATGTCCCCCACCATCTGCGATGGTGATATCGTCTGCATCCGCCGTCAGCCCGAGGTGGAGCAGGGGGAGATCGCCGCCGTCCGCATTGGAGAGGAAGCCACCCTCAAGCACTTCCACCGTCAGGGCGATGCCGTCATGCTGCTGGCGGACAACAGCACCGTCTGCCCGCCCATGATGTTCTCCGGCCCCCAGCTGGAAGAGATTCAGATCGAGGGCCGTGCCGTGGGCTTCTGCCGCGGCCTGTAACATATAAAAGGAGAGTCACCCATGTCTGCACCCGAAGAAATGACCCTGAAAGTCATCGCCCATATCCATACCGCATTTCCCACCAAGTTCGGCATCCCCCGCCAGAGCGGTCTGGTGGAGAGCCTGAAGGGAGAGATCATCTTTACTCCGGAATACCGCAATGCCGACGCCGTGCGCGGACTGGAAGACTTCAGTCACATCTGGCTGGTGTGGCAGTTTTCCGGAGCAGTGCGGGACAGCTGGTCGCCTACCGTGCGCCCGCCCCGTCTGGGCGGCAACACCCGGATGGGCGTCTTTGCTACCCGGTCTCCCTTCCGGCCCAATCCGCTGGGCCTGTCCAGTGTCCAGCTGGAAGCCATCGAGCATCGGCCCGACGTGGGCCCTGTGCTCATCGTACGGGGCGCTGACCTGATGGACGGCACTCCCATCTACGACATCAAGCCCTACATCCCCTATGCCGACTGCCATCCGGACGCCGCCGCAGGCTTCACGACACAGACTCAGTTCCACCATCTGAATATGGTCTGCGCTCCCGCCCTCTGGGATAAAGTTCCTGCTGACCAGCGGGAGGCCCTGCAGGGGGTGTTGGAGAACGACCCCCGCCCCTCCTACCAGCACGACCCGGAGCGGGTCTACGGCATGGAGTTCGGCGGGCTGGAAGTGCATTTCAAGGTGGACGGCGATATCCTGACCGTCACCGGCATTGACCGGCGCTGACCCGCAGGAGGAGCCGTCATGGAGCTGCGAAACATCAATACCTTCCTCCACATCGCTGAGCTGCACAGCTTTTCCAGCGCTGCCCGGGAGCTGGGCTATTCCCAGTCGGCGGTATCGGCCCAGATCGCACAGCTGGAAGCAGAGCTGGGCACGCCCCTCTTTGACCGGGTAGGCAAGACCGTCCGGCTCACGGATGCCGGCCAGACCTTCCAGAGCTATGCCCGGAGCCTGCTGGTGACAGCTCAGCAGGCCAAAGCCGCCCTGCAGCCCGAACAGGCCGTCAGCGGTACCCTGCGCATCGCGCTGGCCGATTCGGTGTGCAGCGCCTTCCTGCCCGACCTCTTACAGCAGTTCCACGCCCGCTGCCCGCAGGTGGAACTGGTGCTCCGCACCGCCACCGCTGACGAGATGCTGCGGCTGCTGGGCGCAAATCAGATCGACCTGGCTTACACCCTTGACCAGCCTCTGCTCCTGCCCAGCCTGACGCTGGCCGTGGATGTGCCGGAGCCGGTCTGTTTCGTGGCCCCCGCCGGGCACCCGCTGGCCGGAGAAGATGCCGTGCCGCTGGAAGTGCTGGCCGGGCAGGAATTTCTCCTCACCGAGCGGGGCATGAGCTACCGGGACGCACTGGACCAGTGCTTTGCCGCCCGGGGACTGGCCGTCCACCCCTATCTTGAGCTGGGCAGCGCCGCCCTCCTCTGCCAGATGGTGGAGCGGGGGATGGGGCTTTCTTTCCTGCCGGAATACATCGTCCGGCCTGCCCTCTCCGCCGGGCGTCTGAGCCGCCTGAACGTGCCCGACTGCACCGTCGTCATGCACCGGCAGCTGTTCTATCACAAAGACAAATGGCTGACCCCTCAGATGAAGGCCTTCATCGAGCTGGTGAACCGATAATAGAAAAGACCTGCACCGTACCATTCCGATACGATGCAGGTCTTTTTTCATCTTTCTTCAGCTCAGGCGGTTCAGCCGGACTGCCACATGGGGGTCGGGGAGCTTCAGCTCATCCGAGAGTTCTTCTTCGCTGTCGTACTTATCAGCGGCAATGCCCACGAACACGCTGCAGCTTGCAAACTGCCCCTCCGGCGAGAGGGCCGTGATCTTGGCCTCGCCATCGGCCACAGCCGTCACCACGCCGTTGGTATCCACCGTCGCCACGCCGGGGTTGCTGCTGACCCAGGTGATGGGCACATTCGTGCCGCCTTCCACGGCCACGGTAGCTTTCAGGGTCTCTTTGCTGCCCACTGTGCGGAGCAGCAGGTCACGCCGGTTCAGGCTCACCTTGCCCACGTCGGTATTGACGGTGACGGCGCAGCGGAGGGCCTGACCATTGGAGGCCAGCGCCGTGATGGTGGCCGTGCCGGGCTTCTGAGCCGTAACAACGCCATTGGAATCCACCGTTGCTACCTCGGGGTTGCTACTCATCCACTGATAGGCATAGATAAAGGAACCGTTGGTGTTGATGAGTTCCAGCTTATGGGTGGGATGGGCGTTGTTATACTGGATGACGAGGCTCAGGGTCGTTTTATCCAGAGCCGGTTTCTTGGCAGCCTCCTCCTTGCTCTCCTTGCGCACCGTCACCTTGCAGGCGGCGTACTCGCCCTTATCGGTAATGGCCGTGATGGTGGCCTCACCGGCGCTGCGGCCGGTCACGCGGCCATCGCCGTCCACAGTAGCCACCGTGGGGTTGCTGCTCATCCAGACGATGAAATAATAGTCGTTCTGTCCGCCGGTGTAGAGATATGCCTTGGGGCGGGGGTCATCTTCGGTGATCTCCAGCTCCATCTCGTTCACTTCCAGCGCAAAATTCGTGGATGCACCCAAAAGCGACGTAGCGGCCTGTGCGGCGGGGGCCGTCAGGAGCAGACCGCTCAGCACCAGAGCAGCCGCGAATCGTTCGATCTTCTTCATGGGGTCGCTCTCCCCTCCTTCGTATCATTTCAGGCGCAGCTGCGCCCTCTGTCTATCCGAATCTGTTCTGCACAAAATTTCTTCTCACTTACCGTTTATTGTACACGCCCCCCAAAGACGGGTCAAGTTTTTCATCAGAAGTGTCACAATTTCGCGCAGCTTTTCGTGAAAGGCACTAAAAGCCCCCTCTGTAATTTATACAAATCGTGCAGACTGCATTCAGGTACACGAAAAGAGCCGCTGCGCTCTTCTCCAAAGCTCAGCGGCTCTCCTGATCCGGTTCTCAGTAATTCTTGGCTTTCAGCTCAAAGTAGTCCTGCGGATGTGCGCAGACCGGGCACTTGAGGGGAGCAGACTTGCCGATATAGGTATAGCCGCAGTTCCGGCAGACCCACACCTGCTGCTCCTCGCGGGCAAAGACCTTGCCCTCCTTGAGGTTCTGGGCGAGGGCGCGGTAGCGCTCCTCATGCTCCTTCTCGATCTGGCCCACCATGGTGAAGAGAGCGGCCAGCTGAGTGAATCCCTCTTCCTTGGCCTCTGCAGCCATCCGGGGATACATCTCCGTCCACTCGTCGTGCTCACCGCCTGCGGCCAGTTCGAGGCAGGTCTTGGTGTCCGGGAGGGCGCCGCCGCACAGGGCCTTGAACCACAGCTTGGCGTGCTCTTTCTCGTTGCCTGCGGTCTCCTCAAAGATGGCGGCCAGCTGCTGGTAGCCCTCTTTCTTTGCGACGCTGGCAAAGAAGGTGTACTTGTTGCGGGCCATGCTCTCGCCTGCAAACGCTTCCATCAGGTTTTTCTCGGTCTTGCTTCCCTTGAGTTCCATCGTCATATTCTCCTCTCAGACTGATGCTTGCACGGTCAGTATGGGCCGTGCTTTGTTCATCATACGCGCAGCCCGCTTTTTTCGGTACCGGGTGCGTTGTGCGGCTTGTTGTCTCTGAGGATAGTATAGCAGAATCTCGTCCGGAAATCAAGAATTATTCCTATTTATTTTGAGAATTATTCTCAGTTATGCTGCTTGAGGGCACAGACGGCAATGCTCAGGGCGCTCCATGCGGCCTGATACATCAGCACCGCCGCCACGCTCAGCATTCCCACGCTGCCGGCATAGGTCAGCAGCACTGCAATAGCCACCGAGACCCACACGGATACCAGCTGCACCGTGGTTGCGGTCGTCTCTGCATTCTGGGCCTGTTCTGCAGCCCGCAGACCGCCGGTCATGCTGGCAAACCCCTTGGTGCAGAGGATGCAGCAGTCGTCGGCATTGTCCGGCTGCGCAGCGGCAGCGTCCAGCGCGGCGCACTGCTCCTGATCCATCATCACCACCATGCCTTCGGGCAGGTGATAGGCGTCGGTGATATGACGGGCCGTCAGGCTGGGGTCCTGACAGGACACCAGCAGCTGGATATTCTCCTTCTGCAGCTGTTCCAGACCCCGGGCCACGTTCCGCCCGCCCACATACCGGAGCACGAACATGGCGTGCAGACTGCCGGAAACGGCCAGATAGAGGATCTGCAGTTCACCGTTCTTCGAGTGCTTGTTCTCATACTCCTCATCCGGCAGGGGCACATCTTCCTGCTCCATGTAGGCGCGGGTGCCGATGAGGATGCGGTTGTTGTCGCACCAGGCCGAGAAGCCGAGGCCCCGATGGATTTCCAGATCCTTGACCGGGTAGAGGATATCGGTGCGGTCTTCGATGATCTGCCGGAACAGCCCGCTCAGGGTGTTGCAGCACTGGCTGAGGACGCTGGCCGAGTAGAGGATGGCACGGTCGATGCGGCCGCCCTTGAAGATGCGGATGTCTTCCAGCATGGCACTGTCCGGCGTGAACAGCTCTTCGGCATCTGCCTGCACCGTATCCACGCCGCCCAGTTCCTCAATGGCCGCCCAGCTGGGCACCACTGCACCGGAGGCCGCAGCGGTCTGCTGCAGCCGCAGGGAAGCGAAGCCCGCGATGAGGGTGGAGGAAAGGGGTGCGCCCATGCAGAGCACGGCTGTCAGGGCCGCAGCACCGCCGTTGACGCCGCCGCCCATCACCAGAAAGACGAATCCGGCCAGCAGGGCCACGCCCAGCAGGATGTACGTCGTCTTGCGGGCCCGGCGCTCACAGGCACGGGGGCCGAAGCCCTGCTCCACCAGAGCCGCATCCCACTCCGTGGGGCGGCTGAGCAGCACCCACGGGTCTTTCTGTTCCATATTCTTTGCCAGCATCCGGATGAGGTCTTTGTCCTTTGCCCGGAAAGCGCCCCGCTGCTTCGGCTCTGCCTTTGCCATCTCAAAGCCGCCCCGGATGGAGGCCAGCAGCACCCGGTCGCCCAGCAGCGCCAGGAACAGGCCCAGTGCGGCGATGCCGGTGAGGAGAGTAAAGGAAGAAGTCTGATAGTTCTTTGCGTTCAGCATGGCCACAACAGCCTGCACCAGCGCAGCACAGGCAGCCAGCGCCGGCATGGTCTCCATGCTGGGACGGCCCCGCAGACCCTGCAGGCCATCCCGCAGGATGGGCCAGCTGACGGCCAGTTCCAGCACAAAGAAGAGCAGATTTGCCGCATAGAACGCGGTGGGTGCCGTCACCGGGTCAAGCCCGGCCACCGGGCCCACCAGACTTTCTGCAGCCAGACCAAAGTGGAGCAGGATGAGAGCGAGGACGCCGCTCAGCGCACAGCGCAGCGTCAGCGTTCCGGCCATCTTATGGAGCCGCTCACCGGTCTGCTCCGGCGTCTCGGGGCCAGTGCTCTCTGCCGGTTCTTCTTCCAGTGCTTCCAGAGCCGCCGTGTCGGCGGCAGGCTGGGCTGCCTTTTCCGGCTCCGCCGGGGCATCTGCGTCCTCTTCGCTGAAGAAATTCAGCGTCAGGCTCATGCTGTCGTCCTTGCTCGGCGGGGTAGTACGGGCAGGAGCCTCAGGCTTCTGCTCATCCTCTGCCGCTCCAAAGAACCGGATGGCAGGCTCTGCCTTGGGAGCAGAAGTCTTTTCCTCTGCAAATACCAGCTCCGGCCGGGGTGCTTCCGGCTGCTTCGGCTGGGCTGCCGCGGCCTGCGGGGCCACGGTCTCCGGTGCTTCCGGAGCAGGAGCTTTTGTCGTCTCTGCGGGGGCCGGTTCTTCCTGCTTCGGCTGCTTCGAGCCAAAGAGCATGGCCTTCAGAGCCTGCATCTCCCGATCCTCGTACTGCTCCTGCGGGGTGCGGGGCTCGAACTGCACTGTCTTTTTCTTATGCGGAGCCTGCTTTTCTGCAGCAGGCTGCTCTTTTTCTTCCGGTTTCTTTTCCGTCTGCGGTTCCGGCTTTTCCGGCTGGGGGACCGTCGGCTGTTTTTCTGTAGGGGGCTGCGGCTGCGGCTTCTCTGCAGGAGCTGCAGGCTCCGGAGTCTTTGTCTCCTCTTCCAGCGTCAGAACCAGTTCCAGATCGGAAGGCTCTTCTTTCGGCTCTGCTCCCAGCTGGATCTCTCCGGTGGGTTCCTCCCCCGGCATCTTCTCGTCCTGAGGCTTCTCCGGCTCATTCTTATTCTGATGGAATAACCGTCCCAGCAGGCTCTTGGGCTTTTCCTCTGCTTCCTTGGCCCGGCGGCTCATCTCCGCGGGCACCTGTGCCACGCTGGTACTGAAAAAGTTGCGGAATCGCTCGTCCTGCGCGTTGATTTCTTCCTGCGTCATTTCCTTTGGATCGGTGCGGCGCTTCTCATCCTTCGGCATTCTGATCTTCCCTCCCTGATGATGATTTCGCGCTGGTCACTCAGCCCTGAGCGGCGCGCTGGCTCTGGATCTCATACAGGATGATGCCCGCAGCCACCGAGACGTTGAAGCTGTCCACACCGGTGCCCTGGGCGGCCATATCCAGCCGCACCACGCCGTCGCAGAGCTTTTTGACCAGCTGGGAGACGCCGCTGCCCTCGCTGCCCATCACCAGTGCGATGGGGCCGGTGAGGTTGTTCTTGCGGAGGGGCACGCCGTCCATATCGGCGCAGTAGACGAAAACGCCCTGCTCCTTCAGGCGGCGGATGGTCTCACCGATATTAGCCACCCGGGCCACCGGCAGGCGCTCTGCTGCACCGGCGCTGGACTTGATGACCGTGGGGGTCACAGAGGCACCGCCCCGCTTGGGGATGACGATGCCATGAGCCCCGCAGAGAAGGGCAGAGCGCATCACAGCGCCCAGATTGTGGGGGTCTTCGATGCCGTCGCTGAGCACCAGGAAGGGCGGCTCACCCTTTTCTTTCGCAGCAGCCAGCAGGTCTTCCACCGACACATATTCGATCTCACTGGCGAATGCGGCCACGCCCTGATGGCTCTCCGTGCCGGTCATGAGGCGCAGTTTGTTGGGGTTCACCCGCTTGACTGCGGCACCGACTTCTTTGGCCATAGCGGTATAATATGCGGCCACCGCCGGAGCCATTCCCTCTGCCAGAAGCACCGTATCTACACCGGAGCCGCTCTTCAGCAGCTCAGTGACCGGGTTCTTGCCATAAACAAGGCTCTCGTTGCGGGGCTTATTGTCCTCTTCCGCTGCACGGCGGGGGCGGCGGGATGCATTACGTTCTTCCATGAAGTTCTCCTTCCATTTCCATCACAGGGTGCCCCGGGCCGCGGCCCATGGCACCGTTTCACTCTTAGAAGTTATTTTCGCAAGCAGGACATACCGAAGGACGAAGGTTTTTACCAACATTTCCGCAGCGACTCTGAGGAATCGCAAGGGAAACACAGTATGCCGGCCAAAAAACCGTTCTGACGGTGTGCAATGCTTCTGAAAACAGCTTCTTATTTTATAAAATCGTGGAAACTCTGGCAGAACAACCTGCTTTGCCGGAGTTTCCAGAGCTGTCAAGACTACGACTCATCATGAAGTATAACATAAGCGGCAGGGGTTTGCTATAGGATTATCCTTTTTCTTCCCGTGAAATTTCTGTGCCGTGATTTTCCTGCACCGGGCACGATTCGCATGGTCTTTTTATGCAGAGGGCCTCCGTCTTTTTGCCCGAAGCAAAAGTTTTCCACAATTCCGGTCTTCTACTTTCTGTATATCTGCCCTGTTTTTTCCACAAGTTGAAAACCCCGTGGAAAAAGTTCAAAACTCAAGGCGTCAAGCCCATTTTCAGGGTGAAATTCCACAGTTTCCACAGAGTTTTCAACACTGCCGTATCGACAGGTTCAAAACACAGCATACATTTTGTAATTTCCAAGACAAAATCATGACAAAATTTTGAACTGGAACCTGTCCGGTTTTGGTTTTTTGTCCAATATCATTTTGACGAATGTGGATTTCTGTTGAAAACTGTCCTTTTTTCGGACATCCGGATGCCCTATGGGACCTGCTGCTGCAGACTGTCATAAATGCAGGATTTTTCTCATTTTTCTGTTTTACACTCCGGTGCATTGATTTTAGGCTCTGTTTGGGGTATACTTAGGCTGTACTTCGTTAAACCATGCACAAAGACTTGCGTGGGACGAACATACCCCGATAATTTGTGGAGGTAATAATAATGTTGGTAAATGCAACCGAAATGCTCATCAAAGCTCGTGACGGCCACTATGGTGTGCCTCAGTTCAACATCAACAACCTGGAGTGGACCAAGGCTGTTCTGACCGCCTGCGAAGAGATGAAGAGCCCCGTTATCCTGGGTGTCTCCGAGGGTGCCGGCAAGTACATGACCGGCTTCAAGACCGTTGCCGCAATGGTCAGTGCAATGGTCGATTCCATGGGCATCACCGTTCCCGTTGCCCTGCATCTGGACCACGGCACCTACGAGGGCTGCAAGGCCTGCGTTGAGGCCGGTTTCTCCTCCATCATGTTCGACGGCAGCCACTACTCCATCGAGGAGAACGTGGCCAAGACCAAGGAGCTGGTGGCTCTGGCACACTCCAAGGGCATGAGCATCGAGGCTGAGGTCGGCTCCATTGGCGGCGTCGAGGACGGCGTTGTGGGTGCTGGCGAGATCGCAGACCCCGAAGAGTGCGCAAAGATCACCGCTCTGGGCATCGATTTCCTGGCTGCCGGCATCGGCAACATCCACGGTGTCTACCCCGCCAACTGGAAGGGCCTGGACTTTGAGGCTCTGGACCGCATCCACAAGGCTACCAATAACATTCCTCTGGTTCTGCACGGCGGCACCGGCATCCCCGATGATATGATCGCAAAGGCAATCAGCCTGGGTGTCTCCAAGATCAACATCAACAC
>DCCL01000249.1:2878-3060 GCA_002313795.1 Faecalibacterium prausnitzii | reverse complement strand
CATGGCGTCGATGCCGGCCAGTGCAGTCTCCTCGTCGGTGCCCCCAGCCGTCACCCCCATGACGTTCCGCGCATAGCGGACGAAGCGGGGCAGGCAGTCTTTGTAGACGTACCGTGCCCAGTGGGGCCAGATGGCGGCCAGACCGGCACCGTGGGTCACATCGAACATACCGCCCATCTCGT
>DCCL01000249.1:0-2821 GCA_002313795.1 Faecalibacterium prausnitzii | reverse complement strand
CCGTTGTTGCCGCAGCCGGTGAGGCCGTTGTGGGAGAGACTGCCCGCCCACATCACCTCAGCCCGGGCCTCGTAGTTGGCCGGGTCGGTGTGGAGGATGACGGCATTCTTCATCACGGTGCGCAGCAGGCCCTCGGCCAGTGCGTCCGTCAGCTCCATGTTGCCGCCGTTGGTGAAGTAGCGCTCCATGGTGTGCATCATGATGTCGGCGCAGCCGGACTCGGTCTGATAGTCGGGCAGGGTGATGGTCAGCTCCGGGTCCATGATGGCGAACTTGGGACGGCAGATGTCGTCGTTGTAGCTCCGCTTCTGGTGGGTATCCTCTTTGGTGATGACGCTGCTGTTGGAGGTCTCGCTGCCCGCCGCCGAGATGGTCAGGATGCTTGCCACCGGCAGGCACTTTGCCGCCTTGCGGGTGTGCTCGTACAGCTCCCACACATCCTTGTCCGGCTCAGCCAGACCATAGGCGATGGCCTTGGCCGTGTCGATGACACTGCCGCCGCCCACGGCCAGAAGGAAATCGATGCCGTTCTCCCGGCCCAGACGGATGCCTTCATACACCTTGCTCAGGTGGGGGTTTGGCACCACGCCGCCCAGCTTCCAGCAGGAGATGCCGGTCTCTGCCAGAACCTTTTCTGCCCGGTCCAGCACACCGGAGCGGAGTGCGCTCTTGCCGCCGTAGACCATGAGCACCCGGGTGCCGCCGTACTGACGCACCAGTGTGCCCACCTTCTGCTGGCTGTTTCTGCCGAAGATGACCCGGGTAGGAGAGTAAAATTCGAAATCGTTTGCCATTGTGGTGTTCCTCCTTGTAAGTGTTGCTTTCTGAGCTAAAGTATACACGGGATAAGACGAAAAATCTATAAAACTGAGCGCAAAAACTTGTATTATAACGCCAGAAACAGTATTATTATCATAATAAAAACGCCGCTGTGCAAAACGGCAGCGGCAGGAAAGGAAAACTGCGCTATGGCTGTGCTGGAACTGAATGAGAACCGCATCGAAAAGATAGAGGGAATGACCATCGAATACCCCTACTGCCTGCATCGGCGTGACCTGACCGAGGTGGTCATCCCGTGGCACTGGCACGAAGAACTGGAACTGGGCTACATCGAGCGGGGCGCCAGCGTCATCTCCACGGTGGGCGGGGAATATGTCATCCATCAGGGCGACGGCTTTTTCATCAACAGCAACGTCATGACCACCAAGCGGAGCGCCTGCCCGGGGCGGGCCGTGCTGGAGATAAACCACATTTTCCACCCGGTCTTTCTCGGCGGACACTTCAGGAGCCGCATCCAGACCAAGTATCTCGACCCCATCATCAACAATCAGAAGATAGAAGTCCATATCATCCGGCGGGGACGTCCCACGGGCGACCGCATCCTCGACGCACTGGTACAGATGAAAGAGCTGCAGGATGAGCCGAACACCGAGATACAGACCCGGAATCTCCTCGCGGAGACGTGGCTCGTGCTGATGGAGGACATCCGGGAAAATTTCCGCAGCGGCACGGCCACCGACAAAGAGAGGGAAGACCGTCTCCGCAATATGCTGGTCTTCCTCCACAGCAACTTTGCCGAGAAGCTGACGCTGGAACAAGTCGCCGCCAGCGCTGGCATCAGCGAGAGGGAAGCGCTGCGCTGCTTCCGCCAGAGCATGGACCAGAGCCCGATGGAGTATCTGGCGGCCTACCGTCTCGACCGGGCAAAGCAGCTTCTGGCCAAGACACAGCTCTCCATCACCGACATCGCCTACCAGTGCGGCTTTTCGGACGGAGCCTATTTTGGCAAGATATTTAAAAAGGCGCAGGGCATCACGCCCCGCGCCTACCGCCGCAAAATGTCCGTGACAAAATAAGACCCGTATCCTCCCGGCAGGAAAAAGCGGGGGGATACGGGCTTATGGAAAACATCAGACAAAAAAACCTGCCGGAGTGAGTCGATTGCAAGCCCTCATCCGGCAGGATGCTTACTTCTTCGGAGTCATAGCCTCTTTACCTCGGTTTCCTCATTTTTCGGTCTGTACCGTGCGTTTCATAGGAACTGCTCCTTTGGAACGATGAAGAAATGCTGGAAGGGGAATGATTTTCTTAGTACATTGGAATGACCCTTTTCTTAACTGTTGGAGTGCGGCAGAAGAATCATCAGCGAAATGAATTTCATATTACCACATTCTTTCGAGTTAGATTTTGCGAAGGGAGTGTCATTACTTAGTACATTGGAGTTTCTCCTTTGGAGTTATTCAAATAAGATGTTCCGTACAAAAGCTTTCATCATAAGAATCACCTTCGGGCGGATCTATTTGAACGCCAGGGATTTATTTCACAGGCTGTACTGTTATCGCTTTTTGATACGCAAGAACGGCTCTTGTTGTTGTGTTTTTATACGGGGGAAACATCCCGTTTGTGGTGAGCCTCTGTTTTGTCTCTCAGCGAACCCCGACAGCCTGTGCAAACTGTGCGGGTTCCATATCGACCATCGGATCTTCGCTCCTTTCTGCTTCAAGTCAGCGGGGTGAGCTCTCATTTGAGCTTCTGCTGTACTTCTCTGGTTTCTAGCTTTATTATACACGGCAGATGCGGGTTTGTCTATTCGCAGAATGCACAATAAAATAGACGTTCTTTTTCAATAATCGACGAATAAACTGGTTAAAAATACAATAAGCGGAGCAAAAATCAGGCCAACAGGTAATTCTCTTCGCAAGTGAGATCGGGTTGCGGCTCCCAGCATCCGCTGCGCGTTGTTTGCGTCTTGCTGGCTGCTGCCCTAACATCGGCTTCCTGTTTCCGCCGCAGGCGGTGGTCGCCTCTGTTGCAGGCCATT
>DCCL01000214.1 GCA_002313795.1 Faecalibacterium prausnitzii | reverse complement strand
CGTATCATCCAGCTCCGTAATGGAGAGGTTGAACCTGACCGCTGTGAGATGTGTGACTGCTGCCGCCATCACCGCGTTCTGACTGCCCCCATCAGCCTTAGTATGCTGAATGCTTCAATCTGATTTTCACTGCCAGAAAGGGGGTGGTATCTATGGCTTGGGTCAAGGTGTATGAAGCCGTTATCGGCCCCAAGCTCCGAACGCTTGCAAACGACATTGGCTGCTCTCAGAACGAAGCCCTCGGCATCCTCGTTCGACTGTGGGTTTGGGGCATCCGCAATGTCAATGCCGCCGGTGAAATCATCGGCGGGAGCGAGGCCGATATTGAAGCTGTCATCCAGACTGGCCTCGACAATAGGTATTCATCCAAAACAGTCGTCCACGCGATGAAGGATTCTGGCTGGCTCGATGTTGATGATGGCCGTATCAGCCTTCACGACTGGGGAGAATGGCAAGCGCAGTGGTACAAAGATGCTGAACGGCGAGGAAAGGACGCAGAGCGAAAGCGCAATGAACGCGCCCGCAAGAAGGCTCCCGTTCCTATTGTGTCCGCTGAACCGACTGTTCCTGCGAAAGTTGTTCCGAAGGCATCTTACCCGGTTGGGTTTGAGAAGTTCTGGGATGCCTACCCACGGAAGGTCGGAAAAGGGGAGGCGTACAAGAAATACTGTGCGCGTGTCAACGATGGCTGGAGTGAAAAAGAACTGCTTGATGCCGCCGTAGCTTACGCTGTGAGCGTTGAGCAGAACAAGACCGACAAGCAGTTCATCAAGCACCCGAAGACGTTCCTGTCGGACTCCACACCGTTTACCGACTACCTGAAACATGACGAGCCAACCGTTCCCGCTACCGTGGGCGATGACCCATTTGCAGAATGGAGGTAACTCGTGCCTGAATTGAAAAAGTGTCCCTTGTGCGGTGATACCGTTGAGTTCGAGATCGACTTCCCGACCTTCGATGGCACCGGCGGGACTGTGAAACGCATCGTTCCCAAGCGGTGCGCTTGCTCCTTGCAGAAGGAGGAAGAACTCAAGCGGCAGATGGAGCTGTATAACCGCCAGCGTGAGGTTGAACGGCTCCGCAGCCTGAGCCTGATAGATGCCAAGGCCCAGAATGTCACGTTTGCGAACTGCGAGCGGACAGATGGCAATGCGCGGGCTTTGAAAATTGCTACCCGGTATGTCGAGAAGTTCAACGACCTCAAGGCCACCGGGCAGGGCGTTATGTTTTACGGCGATGTCGGGATCGGGAAGTCATATATCGCGGCTGCCATTGCCAATGAGCTGATGGCAGAGCTGCACACCGTAGTGATGACCTCGTTCCCGAACATCCTCGAACGAGCTCTCGACTTTGACAGCAACAGCCTCGATTTTGCCAGCCGCGCCGAACTGCTCGTCATTGATGACCTCGGCGCAGAGCGCAGCACCGATTTTGCCCTTGAGCAGATGTACAAGGTCATCGACGACCGCTACCGCAGTAAACGCCCCATCATCCTTACCACAAATTTGTCCCTCGACCACATGAAGAAATGCACCGACATTCGGTACAGCCGCATCTTCGACCGCCTGTTCGAGATGTGCTACCCGGTCGAGCTGACTGGGCTGTCGTGGCGCAAGCGCAGCGCGGTCCGGCAGTTCGATGAGATGAAGAAATTGTTAGGTGAGTGATATGGAACTTATTGCAGAAATCAAGATTTTCTCGAAGGAAGACCGCAAAACTGTTGCTGGCATCCTCGTTGACAACGGCTACACCGTTGGCCCCGGCAAGCGTCAGAAAACGCCGAATGGCAAGAGCGTGGACTACACGCTGAAGCTGTATGCCAATGACGGCAATGCAGAGAAATGACCGGGAGGCGAGTGTACATGAACAGCATCCAGTTCACCGTCCTCGGTGAGCCGTATGGCAAGGGGCGGCCCCGGTTCAACAGGTTTACCGGGACTGCCCATACCCCTGAAAAGACCGAGAGCAGGGAAGCCCTCGTTGGATATGAATACCGCCGCCAGTGCGGTGCGTTCCGCTTCCCTGACACTGCGATGCTCGATATGCGGATTCTAGCATACTACTCCGTTCCCAAGAGCGACAGCAAGGCCACGCGAGCGGCCAAGCTGGAAGGTCTTATCCGTCCGACCAAGAAGCCCGACATGGACAATGTGGTTAAGCTGGTGGCGGATGCCTTGAATCAGGTCGCATACCGCGATGACACGCAAATCGTAGACTGCCAGTGCCGCAAGTTCTTTTCTGAGCAGCCGCGCACGGTCATCATCATCAAACAGATTGGAAAGGAAAATGAGCATGAGTGAGGAATTGAGCCTTGTTATCAAGAACCAACAGGCCCTTGCCGGAAGCCGGCATATCGACTGGAATAAGGACGAACTCATTGAGCGCGTCCGTGCCGTGACCGCGAAGTACGAAGGACTCGTCTATACCGATGACGACATCACCAACGCCCGCACTGACCGGGCCGAGCTGAACGCCATCAAGAACAGCATCTCCGACAGCCGTATTCAGGTCAAGAAGTTCGTGATGGCTCCGTATGACCAGTTCGAGGCCGAGGTCGCCGAGGTGACGACTCTCATCGACAAGGCCATCAAGCCCATCGACGAAGCTATCAAGACCCACGATGAAAACCAGAAAGCCGACAAGAAGAAGCAACTCATCGCGTACTTCGACAGCATCATCGGCGATCTGGCTGAGTCCGTCACCTTTGAGCGCGTGTTCGACCCCAAGATGCTGAATGCCTCGACCTCTATGAAAAAGGCCAAGGAGGGCATCGCCGATGGTGTCCAACAGATCAGGACGAACATCGACACCATCAACACAGTCATCAGCGAGCCGTACCGCACCTTCGCCATTGCCAATTACCTCCAGACCATGAAGCTGGCCGGGTCTATGAAGCTGGCGCAGCGCATGGAGCAGGAAGACCGCCGCAAGGCAGAACTGGCCGCTGAAGCGGAAAAGGCCAAGGCCGCCACTCCTGCACCGGCTCCTGCCGCTCCTGTTGTTGAGCCGCCCAAACCCGCCGCACCTGCCCCTGCACCCGCAGAATCCCCCGAAAAGCTGTACGCCATGAGCTTCCGCGCCATCGGCACGAAGGAACAGCTCATGGCCCTCCGGCAGTATATGAAAGATAACCACATCAAGTATGGAAAGGTGGACTAAACGATGAACCAGAACTATGCAAAAGCTCTTACCTTTGACGGCGACACCTTCAGCGAGATTAAGAACAACCTCAACTTCGTCCTTCAGCGGCTCGTTTCCAACATGGTCGGCACCGGGGCGAATGATGGCCAGCTCACGCTGAAGCTTGACGTTTCGTTCTGCAAGAGCACCATCGAGAACTACGATGCCGAGATCGATTCCCCTGAGCGCGAAATCTGTATGCCGCAGTTCAAGCACAAGATCACGTCCAACATCAAAATCAACGACGAGCGCACCGGTGATGAGCGCAACGATACCATGGAGCTGTTCTTCAACTCTGAAACCGGCCAGTACGAAATGCGCCCCATTGCCAATACCGCCCAGCGCAGTATGTTCGATGATGACATGGCCGATGCCGACTTCCGCGAGGTCACCCCTGAAGCCCTGCCTGAACACACCGATGACTACCAGTATGAGGACGACCAGTAAGTTCTCACCGTAAGGGAAGGAGGTGGTTCTCATGGAGCCTGAAACCAATGACCGGCAGCTCACGCCTGAGCTTGAAGCCATCGTCCGGCTGGCCTCCGAAACCGCTGTCGAATCCTACCGCAAGGAACTGGAGCGGCAGCAGGAGGCGGATGGCAAAGCCCGCAAGGAGCGGCATCACCGCGTTGTGAACAGCGCGAAGATGCTGCTGAAGAATTACCGGCGGTTCAAGAAAATGACCGTCAGCAGTGTGTACGGCAAGGAAACCAGCACCAATGAAACCCTCGTTGAGCTGCTGGAGCTGATGCAGGGCATCTACCGCAGCGGTGAACTGGAGGTCGTCAGCATCAAAGACCGGGTGGCTCGCACCGAGCTGATGATCGAACACATCGACGCGATGCTGGAGGTCTACAAGAAGGACTGCAACAGGTCTCCGGAAGGCCAGCGGCGGTACAGGGTCATTTACTGGATGTACCTGTCGGAGGATGAATCCAAGACCGCAGAGGACATTGCCGAGATGGAGAATGTGGTTGTCCGCACGGTGTTCCGGGACATCAAAACCGCATACGAAGAACTCGCTGTTTTGTTTTTTGGAATCGATGGAGTGAAATTCC
>DCCL01000069.1 GCA_002313795.1 Faecalibacterium prausnitzii | reverse complement strand
ATGCCATGCTCGATAGCAACCTTGGCTGCGGTCTCAGCAGCAGACTGGGCTGCAAACGGAGTGCTCTTGCGGCTGCCGCGGAAGTTCAGGGAGCCGGAGGAGCACCAAGACACTGCATTACCCTGCAGGTCGGTGATGGTGACAACGGTATTGTTGAAGGTAGACTGGATATGAGCCTGACCAGCAGCAATATTCTTGCGCTCTTTCCGCTTCATGCGGACATTTGCGCCCTTCTTGGCATTATTTGCACTTGCCATTTCTCAAATCCTCCTTACTTCTTCTTGTTAGCGACAGTGCGCTTCGGGCCCTTGCAGGTACGTGCATTGGTCTTGGTGCGCTGGCCGCGGCAGGGCAGATTCTTGCGATGGCGGGTGCCACGGAAGGACTGGATCTCAACCAGGCGCTTGATGTCCAGAGCAACGTTGCGGCGCAGGTCGCCCTCAACGATGATGTTAGCCTGATCGATGTAGTCACGGATCTTAGCCTCTTCTTCCAGAGTCAGGTCCTTGACGCGGGTATCGGGGTTGATGCCAGTTGCTTCCAGGATCTTGTTAGCAGTGGTCTGACCGATACCGTAAACGTAGGTGAGACCCACCTGAACGCGCTTCTCGCGGGGCAGGTCAACGCCGGCAATACGTGCCATAGTAGTTTCCTCCAAAAATCATCCCATGTCAGTGTCGGGGTCTGCGCCGGGACTCTACGCACTTGACCCCCAGGCGCCCGAATTAGCCCTGGCGCTGCTTATGCTTGGGGTTCTGGCAGATGACCATCACGCGGCCTTTGCGGCGGATGACCTTGCACTTTTCGCAGATGGGTTTCACGGAAGGCTTGACCTTCATGATGTTGAACCTCCTTTTGGTTGATACCCTGGTGCTTATTTGGAGCGCCAGGTGATGCGGCCCTTAGAAAGATCATAGGGCGACATTTCCACGGTAACCTTGTCCCCGGGCAGGATACGGATGAAATTGGTCCGCAGCTTGCCGGAGATGTGCGCTAAGAGGATGTGGCCACTGGGAGTGAGCTTCCCGGTGTTCTTGTCCTCGCTCAACATTTCCACCTTGAAGATGGCGTTGGGCATGGCTTCGCGCACGATGCCTTCGATTTCGATGACGTCTTCTTTAGACAAGCTAATTGCCTCCTCATTTGGATCTGCTCAGTTTGTCGTGTTGGGACGGACAGGCGGCGATAACTGCCACATACTTCTTCTCCTGCGGCACAAAATCCGCAAAGTGGGCAGAAAGTCCCTGTCCACCGAGAAAGCATCTGGCTGTCACGGCCATTTATAGATTATACACCTTTTGTCTCTATTTTGCAAGTGGTTTTTTCCGTATTTCCGATAAAAATTTCTCTGTTCTTCAAACCGGCCTTTTTCCGCCCCTGCTTTGCGCTTCTCCACCGGGAAGATGAAACTTTTTCACCAAAAGTTGTCAGAATTGCACAAAGGCCCACCCCAAAAAGCAAAAGACCTCCCTGTCCGGGGAGGTCTTTCGTGCGCTGTTTACTTCAGGCGGAAGGTCTCAGGATCAAAATCGGGGTCATCCCAGTTGCGGGTCATGATCTCGGTGTGGTCCTTCAGGATGGCGATGGAGTGCTCGAAGTGGGCAGCCAGGCCGCCGTCCTTCGTCTTCACCGTCCAACCATCGGACAGCTGCTTGATCTTGTAATCGTACTGGCAGATCATGGGCTCGATGGCGATGGTCATGCCGGGCACGAGGCGGGGGCCGCGGCCCTGATGGCCGTAGTTGGGCACCTCAGGGTCTTCGTGCAGCTCTCTGCCGGTGCCGTGGCCCACGAACTCCCGGACGACGGAGAAACCGGCGTCCTCGCAGTAGCTCTGGACCGCATAGCCGATGTCGCCGATGCGGTTGCCGGCCACAGCCTGCTCGATGCCCTTGTACAGAGATGCCTTGGTCACGTCCAGCAGGCGCTGGGCCTCCAGGTCAATCTTGCCCACCGCATAGGTGCAGGCGTTATCGCCGTTGAAGCCGTCCACCTTGGCACCGGTGTCGATGCTCACGATGTCGCCCGGGCGGATGACGATATCATGCGAAGGGATGCCGTGGATGATGGTATCGTTCAGGCTGATGCAGGCCGTTCCCGGAAAACCATACAGACCCTTGAAATTGGGGATACCGCCATGCTTCACGATGAAATCGTAGATCAGCTTATCCAGCTCCCAGGTGGTCATACCGGCTTCGATATGCTCACCGCCGTATTTCAGGGCAGCTGCGCTCAGGGCATTTGCCTTGCGCATACCGTCCAGCTCTTTCGCATTCTTGATCTGAATCACTTTTATGCCTCCAAAGCCTTCATCACTTCGGCCGTAGTAGCCTCGATGGAGGGGCTGAACGGAATGACGGCCAGCTTGCCGCGCTGACGGTAAAAGTCCACCAGCGGCTCGGTCTGCTCGTGATAAGCTTTCAGACGGTCCTTCACCGTGGCGGGCTCGTCATCCTTGCGGGTGACCAGCTTGCCGCCGCAGGCGTCGCACACGCCTTCCACCTTGCTCTTCTTGTTGATGATGTGGTAGCTTGCGCCGCACTTCTCGCAGACGCGGCGGCCGCTCATACGCTCAACGATGACATCATCGGCAACGGACAGCTCCAGCACCTTGTCGATGCGGATGCCCATCTTCTCGATGGCCTCTGCCTGAGCGATGGTGCGGGGCACACCGTCCAGGATGAAGCCGTTGGCACAGTCAGCCTGGCCCAGACGCTCCTTCAGGATGCCGATGATGACCTCATCGGGCACCAAAGCACCTGCGTCCATAAAGCTCTTGGCCTTCAGACCCATCTCAGTGCCTTCCTTGACAGCAGCACGGAGAATATTGCCAGTGCTGATGGCCGGGATGTTCAGCTTTGCGCAGATGATCTCAGCCTGCGTACCTTTGCCTGCGCCAGGGGCGCCCAACAGAATCAGATTCATGGGGATCTCTCCTCTCCTCTATAAAAGGATAGTTTTTTTGTTTGAGTCCGCAGCGGTTTGGAAACGCTAACGGCTCACCAAAGCAAAAAAGCACTGAAAAGTCTGAGCGTGCTCTCCTTTCCAGTGCTTTCTCACATCAGTGCTTATTCTTTACAAATCAGCCGAGGAAACCTTTGTGGCTGCGCATCGTCATAAAACTGTCGAGGCTGCGGGTGATATCAAGTGCCACACCGACCACGATCAGCAGGCTGGTACCACCCAGCTGGATGCTCATGCCGGTCAGATTGCCCAGAATGATAGGCAGTACAGCCACCACAGCCAGGAAGATCGCGCCGATGAGGGTGATCTT
>DCCL01000095.1:8586-27617 GCA_002313795.1 Faecalibacterium prausnitzii | reverse complement strand
GAAGGAATCGAGCTGAATGCGTTTATGATTCATCCGACCTCTTTTGCTATTAAAATGATGACTCAAATGGCAGGAATGCCCATTGGCAATGGAGGAAAACTGGATTGGCCGTCGATTATTGCCGAGTCAGGTTTAAAGGTTCCCTCGCTGCATCAGTATCTGGATGCAATGGAGTCTGACCCGGATTCTGTTCTAGAAGAGTGTGGCGTTTACAATACTGATAAAGTTGTTCTGACGGGTATGTATCGCTATGATTACAGCGACATGGAAAATGTAAAAAGTCTGGCAAACCGTCTGAATGCAGCTGGAAAGCGTCTGGCTGAAGGCGGTGTGCATCTGCTGTATCACAATCACAACTGCGAATTCCTGCGGCTCAGTGATGGAGAGAGTGCCTATCATCTGATTCAGGATGAGACAGATCCGGAGTATGTGAACTTTGAGTTTGATAGCTATTGGTGCACAGAGTGCGGTGCAGACCCGATCCTCGAAATGCAGCGGCTGGGGAATCGCCTCAAGCTGCACCATATCAATGATCGCGGGACTCGTCAGAAGGGTGCATCGCCGACTCCAATCCTGAAGAGCGATGCAATGGAGCTTGGTACTGGAACAATGCCGCTGAAAGAACTGCTGGCAATCGACCGGCAGGTCGGAGTGAAGGCGGTCATTTTGGAAACACATCAGAACTGGATCGACAAATCGCCCATTAAGAGTATGCAGATAAGTGCAGAATTCCTGAAAGAGAATCTGTGATTATCGCAAGTCAAGAAATTATTGCAACATCAAAACAGCATGTTTGCGATATGCAATTCAACGTTGGTGCTGTTGCATTAAAAAGTTGAATTGCTATAAAAATGACCGCCACCACGATTTTAAAGTGGCCCCCATAAGACAGACAGAATAAGAATTAATTGATTTGAACGGTCTGAATTCTGCATCGCACAGAGCTCAGGCCGTTTCGTTTTATTCGGTGTCTTTTGGTTACAGAAAAATATGCTCACCGTCCCAGCAGACGCTGCACGAAGGGGCGGAGAGAGCAGATGAAATCCTCATCGGAAAGGCCATTCCGATGTTCCAGCCGCCAGTTGCAGAGGTGATGGATGGAGCCCATCAGGATCTCCGCAGTGAGCTCTGGCGGCACAGCGAGGTCACAGCCGTTTTCCTGATCATGTTTCAGGCGCTCGACCAGAAGATGCCCCAGACGGGCCCCCGTCGTGCGGGCGATGATGTTCATCATGTCGTTGGAGCGGACAGCGTGGATGAGCACAGGGTTTTCCTGAAAAAGACGAAGGGAGAGACGGATGATGTTCAGATAATATTCTTCGCAGGACGTGGAACGATCCGTGAGCATCTCGCGGTACCGGTTCAGCCCCTCGTTGATGAGAAAAGCGAAGAAGGCGTATTTATCGGCGAAATGCTTGTAAAAAGTCGCTGTCCGTATCATGGCGCGGTCGCACAGTTCCGTGACGGTGATGCTCTCAAAATCCTTTTCGGTCAGGAGCTCCTGGAACGCCTGAAATAGGGCGGCGTAGGTCTTCTGAACCCGCAGGTCTTGTTTCTCTGGCATGGGGTTCCCCCTTGAATTCGTTGACAGATTCTGCACTTCTGACAATTAAGTTGCGAACAATAAAAAATTATCACTTGTAATTCAGGATGCGTTTGTGTATGATGATAGCACGTTGATGAGCGAGTGTCAATTATCTCGGATATGTGGGGCGGCGGTGCCGCCAGAAAGGACGTTGGAAAGTTGTTCTGTCAATAAAGAAAAAGATCTCCCGCAGTGGCTCTCCAATCGGGGTACGCGGGAGATAATGGAGAAATTTTCAAAAAAGTTGCAAATTATGCAGGGAAAATTCCTTGTGGTTCGTTTTATAAGGTGGTATCATTAAAATTGGGTTTTTACGGCAAAGGTACGAAGATACGTCGGGCCGGGAGGGCCAAAGGAACGGGCTGAGAGAAATTTTTCTCGTTTACAGGAAGAAATACAGGAGGTCAGGCTTTTCATGCTAGGTTTCAAGAAAAAAACACAGGACACCTCTCCGCAGCAGGACGCGGGCGGGGAAAACAAGGTGCTCCGCTTCGTCAAGGACCACAAGAAACGCTGCATCGCGGGTGTGGTGGTTCTGGCGCTGGTGGTGTGGTTCGTGTTCCCCAGTAAGAACAAAACCGCATCCACGGATCTGAACTATGAACAGGAGACTCTGGGCCGCCGGGACATCGTGAACGTCTACGACGGCACCGGCACCATCAATCCGGCGGATTCCTATACCGTCAAATCCCGCGTCACCGGCACGGTGCTGACGGCGGATTTTGAGCTGGGCGACACCATCGAAAAGGGCGATGTGCTTTACACCATCGACAGCTCCGATGTGGAAAACGACCTCGAGAGCGCGCAGCTCTCGGTGGAACAGGCTCAGCGCAGCTATGATGACGCTGCCGATGCCCAGAACATCCGGGCCAAGATCAGCGGCGAGGTGAGCTCCTTTGCCGTGGCGGCAGGCGACGCTGTGCAGGCCGGCCAGACCGTGGCCACCATCCGGGATACCTCCACGATGCTGCTGTCGGTCAACTTCCCCGCAGCAGAGGCAGCAAACTTTACCGAGGGCCAGGCCGCACAGGTCATGCCGGACACCACCCTTGAGGTGCTGAACGGCACCATCCGCTCAGTGTCGGGCGCAGACCCCACCGCAAATGCCAACCTGCTGACCTGCACCGTTACCATCGCCGTGCCCAACGAAGGCAGCCTGACCACCTCGCAGGCCGCGATGGCTCAGATCAATGGCGTCAGCTCTCTGGATTCCGCCCACTTTACTTACCAGCGTGAGGAGACCGTGGTGGCTCCCGCTGCCGGTACGGTGGCTGAGCTCTGCGTCAAGGAGGGCAGCTTCGTCCATCAGGATGACGTTCTTCTCCGCATCAGCGGCAAAGATCTGAAAACGCAGGAAAAGAACGCTGCCGACAGCCTGCGCTCCGCAGAGCTGCGGATGTCCTCCGCAGAGCGGAACGTCAGCTACTATACCATCGATTCTCCCATCAGCGGCACCATCGTGGATAAAAAGGTCAAGGCCGGCGATACACTGAGCACCGGCGACACCGCCCTGCAGAACCTCTGCACCATCTACGATATGAGCTATCTGGAACTCAAGCTCAACGTGGACGAGCTGAAGATCCGCTCCCTCAAGGTGGGCCAGGATGTGGAGATCTCCGCAGATGCAGTGCCGGGCGAGACCTATAAGGGAGTCATCAGCAGTGTGCTGGTGGCAGGCACCACTGCCAATGGCTCCACCAGCTATCCCGTCACCGTCCGCATCGACGATATAGGCGAGTTGCTGCCCGGCATGAACGCCACCGCCAGGATCACCACCGCCAGCGTCAAGAATGCGCTGGCTCTGCCCAATGCCGCCCTTGTCCGGGGCAGCTATGTGCTGGTGACCAAGGATTCTCCCAGCGCAAAGAACGCTGACTCCTCCATGACCGCACCGGACGGCTACGTCTATGTCAAGGTGACCACCGGCATCAGCGACGACGATTACATCGAGGTGAAGAGCGGCCTGCAGGAGGGCGATACCATCGCTTACGATACCTCCACCGTCAGCAGCAATGATTTCTACAGCGCGATGATGGGGGACGATGAAGAATGAGCACGCTGATCGAATTTGATGAGGTCTGCAAGTATTACCAGATGGGTGATACCCTCGTCAAGGCGGCAGACCACATCTCCATGAAGATCGACCGGGGCGAGTTCGTGGCCATCGTGGGCCAGTCCGGCTCCGGCAAATCCACCTGTATGAACATCATCGGCTGTCTGGATGTGCCTACTCACGGCAGATACCTGCTGGACGGTCAGGATGTGGGCAAGATGAACCGCAGGGAACTGGCGGCCATCCGGAACGAAAAACTGGGCTTCATCTTCCAGCAGTATAACCTTTTGCCCAAGCTCTCTCTGCTGGAAAACGTGGAAGTGCCCCTCATCTACGCAGGCGTGGGCGGCAGTGAGCGCCGCCGCCGCGCTGTGGCTGCACTGGAACAGGTGGGCTTGGGCGATAAGCTGAAAAACAAGCCCAACCAGCTCTCCGGCGGTCAGCAGCAGCGTGTGTCCATCGCCCGGGCCCTTGTCCGCAACCCGCCCATCATTCTGGCGGACGAGCCCACCGGCGCTCTGGACAGCCATACCGGCCGGGAAGTGCTGGCTATGCTGCAGGACCTCAACCGGCAGGGCCACACCGTGGTGCTCATCACCCACGATAACTCCATCGCCGTGCAGGCCCAGCGCATCATCCGTCTGGAGGACGGCCGCGTGGTCTATGATGGCGACGCCCATGCACCGGAGGCTGTGGTTCAGCCCACCCTCACCATGGCGGCACCGAAAGCCGCCGGAGAGGAGGGAACAGACGCATGATCATGGAGACCTTCAAGCAGGCCATCCAGAACGTATGGAGCAATAAAGTCCGTACCTTCCTCACCATGCTGGGCATCATCATCGGCGTCATGGCGGTCATCGTCATCGTCGGCCTCGGCAACGGCATGACCAACATGATGCAGGACTTCTATTCCGATATGGGCAGCGATATCCTGGCCGTCAACATCATGACCACCAGCACCCGCTCGGTGGAAGTGAACGATATGTACAAGATCATCGGGGAAAAGCCCGAGTATTACAAGGGCATCTCGCCCATTGCCAACAGCAGTGACGTCCTTCGGGTGGCAGGCGAGAAATACCGCCGCACCAGCGTCAGCGGCGTCAATGAGGACTACCTTATCATCAACCGCTACACGGTGGCCAAGGGCCGGGGCATCCAGTACACCGACCTCATCGACAACAAAAATGTCTGTGTCATCGGTGACTATGTGAACCGCAAAGTGTTCGGCGGAAATGGTCTGGGCAGCACTCTCAAGGTGGGTGCCAGCGAGTACCGCATCGTGGGCGTGCTGGAAGGACGTTCCAAGCCTGCCGCCCAATATGAAGGCGGCAACGATGATGTGGTCTTCCTGCCCTATACCACCCTGCTGAGTCTCAGCAGTCAGAGCAAAGTCAGCCAGTACTATGTAGTGCTGAAAGACTCGAGCCACTCTGCGGAGGCACGAAAGTTCCTTCGCACGGAGATCAAGAAACTGGTCAGCAAGGACGACTACGTTTACGTCATGAGCCTGAGTGAGGCCATGAAACAGATGTCTTCCATGATCAATGTCATGGTGGGCATCCTGACGGCCATTGCGGGCATCTCGCTGCTGGTCGGCGGCATTGGCATTATGAATATCATGCTGGTGTCTGTCACCGAGCGCACCCGGGAGATCGGCATCCGGAAGGCATTGGGCGCTCAGGAGAGCACCATCCTGACCCAGTTCGTGGTGGAAGCCGGCGTCACTTCGGCGCTGGGCGGCTGCTTCGGCATCATTCTGGGCTATATCGTTTCGGCTATCGTCAACCAGATCATCCCATTCTTCCTGACGGATATCACTTTGAACGTTTCGCCCTCGGCGGATGCTGCAGCAGTTGCTGTGGCCATCTCCTGCGGCATCGGTGTCCTGTTCGGTTACCTGCCGGCCCGCCGCGCCGCCCGCCTCAACCCCATCGAAGCTCTGCGCTATGATTGATAAAGAGAGGAAAAAACTATGAAAAAACGTCTTCTCGCATTCCTGCTGGCCGTCTGCGTGGCCGCATCCATGCTGATGCTGCCCGCGTCTGCGGCCGGTTCCAACGCGGCAGTCCAGACTGCAGCGGCTCTGGGCGGCCTTACCACGGAGCAGACCGCTTCCCTGGGCGGGTCCCTCACCCGTGGGCAGGCAGCACGCCTCCTCACGGCATTTTCGGCCTACCGCGATATCTCTTCCATGCAGGGCCGCACCGGCAAGCTCTATACCGATGTGGACAGTGATTCTCCTTATGCGGTCTATGTCCGCACCGCCGTCCAGCATGGCTGGATGACCGGCTACGCCGACGGCAGCTTCCGCCCGGACGCTCCTGTGACGCTGGAAGAGGGCTGCACCATGGCCCTGCGCCTGCTGGGCTACGACGTGGCAAAGCTGGAGGGCACTTTCCCCTCTGCACAGCTCAACAAGGCCAGTGCACTGGGCCTGCGCAACGACATCAGCGCCCGTCAGGGCGAGTACCTGACCCTCGAGCAGGGCACTGTGCTGTTCTATAATGCCCTCACCGCGCAGACCAGCGACAACCAGATGTATGCCGCTACGCTGGGCTTTACTGTGAACAACGGTCAGGTGGATATATCTTCCATCCTGCTGGATAACGTCAAGGGCCCCTTCGTGGCCGATGCCTCCACGGTGCTGCCCTTTGCTCCGGCAGCGATCTACCGCAACGATGAAGTCACGACCTCTGCGGGCCTCACCCCCTACGATGTCTACTATTATAATGAGAGTGCCCGCACCCTCTGGATCTACAACAAGAAGGCCGCAGGCCGGGTGACGGCAGTCTCGCCCTCGGCCAGTGCTCCCACCTCCGTGACGGTGGGCGGCGTTACCTATGCCATCGCATCGCCCTCTGTGGCCTATCAGCTGTCCTCCCTGTCCGGCGGCGGCGTGGGTCAGGTCGTGACCCTGCTGCTGGGTATGAACGATGCCGCAGTCTCGGTACTCACTGGCAGCGAGGCAGATGCCGTGTTCTACGGTGTGGTGCAGTCCTCATCCCGCGCTCTGGTGGAGACCAACAGCGCTGAGGTGAAGCAGGCTGTTTCGGTCATGTGCACTGACGGCACCGCCCGCACCGTCAACGTGGACAATAAGCTGAACCTCCCGGCAGGCCAGCTGGTGGAGATCAGCGTCAACGGCAGCGGCGAGAGCGTCCAGACCCTCGCCCCCCGCTCGGTCACAGGTACCGTCAACGCCGATGGCACTGCCCTGGGCGATATTCCGTTTGCAGACGATGTGCAGATCATGGATTCTACGTCGGAGGGTGTGGCTGGGGCAGTACGCCCCAGCCGCCTATCGGGGGTAACACTGAGCAGCACGGATGTGCGCTACTATACCACCAACTCCGCAGGCCAGATCGATAAGCTCATCCTCAGCGACGTCACCGGCGATCTGTGGGAATACGCTGCTCTGGACGGCATCCGCCGCGTGACCGATGATGTGGCCAAGAAGATCGACGACAAGATCAGCGAAAAGGCACAGGATGCGGCCAAGGAGGCTGCCGGTCTTCCCACCACTACGAACACCACCAAGGTGGAGAAGACCACCGAGGAGACCTTCCAGGACGTGAAGAACATTCTGGTGCCCAGCACCAGTGATGTGCTCTACGGCCTCATCGATGGCAGCATCGTCAGTTCCACCTGGAACACCCTCACGGGCAAGACGGATGCCCTCATCAGCTATGTGCTCCGCCGCACCGGCGACAGCGTGGGCGGCACCGTGGGCGATTTCATCACCTATTTGGGCGAGGGCGCAAACTATGTCTGCTATACCGGCGGCAAAAAGGTGACCTATACCACCGCCACCAAGTATCCCGTGGTGGTGGGCGGCATTGCCATCGGCAAGTCTGCTGACGGCAAGTCCATCAACCGGATGCTCCAGCTCTCGCCGGTGGTCATCGACAAGCTGGGCGCGGCCTCGGTCATGAGCGGGAATACCCGCTATGAGACCGCCGACGATATGCAGGTCTATCTGTGGTCCAACGGCCAGTATTTCGCCACCTCTCTGCCCAAGCTCAACACCGAGGATTATAAACTCGTGGGCTGGTACGATAACTTCGGCTGCTCCGGCGGCAGGAAGATCCGTATCCTCGTGGCGGTCAAGACGAACTGAAAATCTTCCGGAAAAGCAGAACGCTCCTGTTGAGATTATCCTCAACAGGAGCGTTCTGTTTTAATCAAGATAGGGCTTGAGATAAGTATTGAAATGCTCGACAAGCTCAGCATCAGACATCTGTGGACGCCACATAAAATAATTCTTGTCGTACTTGTCAAACCAGAAGGCGATTTCGCGATTTCGCTTTGGGTCGCGGGTAATGTCACCTTCTAGTACGACCCAGAAGGGAAGAATCGAAGGGTCTTGAATTTTGCTGACTTCACGGTATTTCTTCATGATTCCCGGTGTGAACAATTTGCACAACCTTTCATGCGCATTTCCCCGTCCGGCGCTTGGATTTTTGCCTTCCACCCAGCCATCTTGCCGCTTGATTTCGCCGAAGAGTGTTTTTCCGGTTTTTATATTTCGAATGGCAAAATCTGGTGAGATTCCCCAGCCGCGTGCCTTAGAGAGTTTCATGGCATCAGCATCAGGAGTGAAAATTTCAGATAAGGTCTGTGGAGAAAGTTCGACGTTTTCGTAGAGATGTTTGAAATCGTTAGGATGAGCATCAATTTTGTACGTTTCAGGATCAAGATTCTGCTCCATGGCATGGATAAGATTTCTTTCGGCATCTCCTGCTTTTCCGCTCGGGCCAGATTCTGTCTGCCAGTTATCACGACCATGCAAGGCGTTACGTCCCATTTTAACATCCTCCTCATAATCCCTTGAACAGCTCTTCTAAAGAAAGATTGAAACCTTCTGCAATTTTGGCAATATTATTGAGTGATATGTTGCGCTTTCCGCTTTCGACAGAGGCATAGTAAGTACGGTCCATATTGATGGAAAGAGCAAATTTTTCCTGACTGAGGTTTCGGGCGGCTCGTAAACTTTTAATGCGTTCTCCAAAATCTTGTGTTATCATAAAAAATACCTCGTAGCTCAATAATATGGAGAAGATGTTTTTAAGACAACGGATTATAAGTAACAATTCGTTGACGATAGAAGATATTCAGAGTATACTTATGACAGTATTGCAAGGAGAGAAAGCAATGGAAAACAAAGCTGTTACTGCATATTCTTTGTATAATGTTCAGCAAAAGCAGCGGACCAAGATCAATCCGTTGGATGAAGTATATCCGCAGCTGCCGAGAAAAAAATATCAGGTCATTTATGCGGATCCTCCGTGGGATTACGGCGGGAAGATGCAATACGATAAGACAACGATAAAATCCGAAAATGAAGGATTCCATAAAAAGATATTCCTTAGTTCGGCAGAGTTCAAGTATCCGACCCTGAAGCTGAAACAGTTAAAAGAATTGGATGTGGCAAGCATATCTGCGGATGACTGTCTGCTTTTTATGTGGACAACAGGCCCGCAGATGGCAAACTCTATCGAGTTGGGAGAAGCGTGGGGATTTGAGTATAAGACCATTGCATTTGTCTGGGATAAGATGGTTCACAATCCGGGAAGGTATACACTCAGCCAGACAGAATTTGTTTTGGCATTTAAAAAGGGTAAGTTCCCTCAGCCCAGAGGAGCAAGAAATATAAGACAGTTTATCCAGGTGCATCGCGGAAAGCATAGTGTGAAACCGATAGAAGTGATCGATGGCATCACGAAGATGTTTCCGCAACAGCAAAAAATTGAACTGTTTGCGAGAAATAACTATGTGGGGTGGGACAACTGGGGCTTGGAAGTGCCTGACCACAAGGTTGAGATTCGGACGGAGGAAGAACAAGTACAGTATGCAACAGTAATGCAGATGGAATTAGGAAAAGACTAAAAAATAGAACCCCGGAACCTTTTTAGAGCCGCTTTGGCTTTGAAAATGGTTCCGGGGTTTTATGAAATATTTTCCAGAAAACGACTTTAGTGATTGGCTGCTTTTCTATCCTCAGCTGTTGCTCTGGGGAACAAGACGGATGAGTGCAGCGCCATCCTGCATGTCCACATGGATGACAGCGGAAGAAGTGCGCATATCGGTGTCGAGCTTGGTCTCGGTGCCGTCGGAGTGGACGAGGTAGAGGTCATAGCCCTCCACCGCAGACTTGGGCACCCAGACGTCGGCGGAAACGCCGGTCATGGCACCGTTGCCGCTGAGGCAGGCGACGGTCATGACCCGCTGGCCGTTGTCCAGCGTGCCGGTGTAGACCCGGGTGCCGGAGAAGTTGGAGCTGACATTGTTCAACCGGGTCAGGGTGTCGGTGCCGTTGACCTCGCCGCCCTCGGCGCAGATATCATAAAAGCTGGTGGAGCCGTCCGCGTTGCTGAACCGCGCCAGGATCTCCGCATTGGCGTTGTCGTAGTCTCCACAGGTGCTGGTCTGGTGGGCCAGGACCGCAGCAGAGGTGGATGCAGGTTCTGCGGCAAAGCTGGCAACCGCACCGCCGGTCATGACGCAGGCAGAAAGGGTGAACATGGCAATGGTCTTCAGAGTGGTCTTCATCATAAAATAACCTTCTTTTTCATGTTTTGTAGGGTGGGGCCTCCGCTTTTCCTCGCCGGCCCGGACAGACGGCCCCGCCGCGGGGCGCTTTCTGTTGACGCTTCAGAGTATACCGGCTGATTCTTAGGAATTGCCGTAAAAAGTGTTTAAGATGCTCTTAATGGCCGTGAAGGTTTTGTGAAGAGGGCCTGCTGCACAGAATTGCCACCGGAACGGTTTCGTGTTACAATAAAAACCAGAAAAAACGTGGAAAAAGGAGGTGCAGCAATGATACGGATCGCTCTGGTGGAGGATGAGGCTGAGGTGCGTGCGCAGCTTCAGGGCTATGTACAGCGGTACACCCGCCAGTATGGCACGGAGTTTGCGGTGACAGAGTTTGCGGACGGCATCGAGCTGTTGGACGACTACCGCCCGGTCTACGATATCCTGTTTCTGGATGTGGAGATGAAGCATCTGGACGGGATGGAAACGGCCCGGCGGGTGCGGGAGCTGGACAGGGACGTTATCATTGTGTTCATCACGAATATGGCACAGTACGCCATCGGGGGCTACGCAGTGGGTGCGCTGGACTATGTGCTCAAGCCGGTGCCTTATTTTGCATTTTCCCAGCAGCTGCGGAAGGCGGAGGAGCAGCTGAGCCGCCGCGCCCGGCACTATCTGGCGGTGCCGGTGGAGGGCGGTCTGCGGCGGCTGGATTCGTCCTTCATCTATTATCTGGAAAGCGAGGGCCACCGGGTGCATTTTTACACCGAGGAAGGGGATTTTGCCGCTGCCGGTGCCCTGAAAGCCTTTGAAGAAAAGCTGGCCGACCGGCCTTTTGCCCGCTGCAACAGCGGCTATCTGGTCAATCTGGCGCAGGTGAAGGGCGTGCAGCAGGGGATGGTGCAGGTAGGCCCTTATGAACTCCAGATCAGCCGACCCCGGAGGAAGGCCTTCTTGGCCGCACTGGCAGACCACATCGGGGGTGGGGGAGTATGACGGCCCTGCCCAATATCCCCCGCCTGTATACCGCGCTGGCTGAGTGTCTGGCCATAGGGCTCTATGCCCGGCCGCTGGGGATGCGGTTCAGCAAAAAGGCCACGGCCGCCCTCAGTGCGGGCTGGGCGCTGGCCCTCGGGGCCTTTCTGCAGGCGACAGGACACGTTCCGCTGGCGTGGTGGGTCCCCTGCATGGCAGCAGCTGTGGTGATACAGTATTTCTATCTCTGGATCACCCGCACCATCTCCCTGCTGGAGGCGGGGTACGTCTGCGCCCGGGCCTTCGTTCTGGCAGAGCTTGCCGCCAGCGCGGAATGGCAGCTCCATTGTGCCCTCTGGCCCCAGCGCAGCGGGGCAGACGGGGCGTCGCTGCTCCTGCTGGCGGCGGTCTACGGCGGGGTCTTTGGCTGCATCTGGGTGCTGGAACACAAGCACACCAGCCCCAAGGGCCGCATCACCATCGGCAACAAGGCGGCGCTGGTGGCCGTCGTCATGGCGGCTATGGTCTTTGCAGTGAGCAATCTGCTGTTTTTGGACGACCGGGAAGTGGATATGAGCGTCTACTACATCCGCACGCTGGTGGATATCTGCGGCGTGCTCATCCTGACCATCCAGCACGAGCAGCTGCGGGAGATGGCCCTGCACAGCGAGCTTGCCGCCATGGATGATGTGCTCCACCGCCAGTATGAGCAGTATCAGCGGAGCAAGGAGGGCATCCGGCTCATCAACAGCCGGTATCACGAGCTGAAGATCCAAATCGCCGCCATCCGCGCCGAGCGGGATCAGGCCAAGCAGGATGCCGCGCTGGCCCGGATGGAGAGCGGCATCCGCCAGTATGAAGCGGAGAACAAGACCGGCAACCCGGTGCTGGATACTCTGCTCACAGCCAAGAGCATGGACTGCCAGCAGCGGGGCATCAACATGACCAGCGTGGCCGACGGCAGCAAGCTGGGGTTCCTCACCACCCGGGAGCTCTGTACACTGGTGGGTGCGCCACTGGACAATGCCATCGAAAGCGTGCTGGCAGAGCCCGACCCCGAAAAGCGGCTCATCCGGGCGGCGATCTATCATCAGAGCGGCTGCGTGATGTTCCGCTTCGAGAACTACTGCGCCCAGCCGGTGGAACTGGGGCCGGATGGCCTGCCGGTCCGGAACGCCCACGGCGGCTACGACCTGCGGGGCGTGCAGGCTGCAGCCCAGCGCCGCGACGGCACCATGACCCTCCACTGGGCCGACGGCTGGTTCACCCTGCGGGTGCTGCTGCCCATTCCATCATAAAGATGAGCTGCCTCTCTGTCATCGCGGTGGCAGGGAGGCTTTGTCATGATGCACAATGAAACCGATACCGTAGTTGTGGATAAGCACAATAAAATTTGAAACCAAAATGAAACTTCTGCAAAATATGCCTTGAAAATGACAGGTTGTGCAAAGTTTTGTAAAATTTCTCCGAATCCATTTATAATAGGGATAACGATTCGGGCCACCCGCCCGACAGGATACGAATTTGGTTTAAGGAGGAGAAAATTATGTTATCCATCAACATGGATGATGTAATGCAGGTAATTTCGAACATTCAGAATTACCTGATTGCATTCGGCGTCATCCTTGCACTGGCGATCATCGTCATGGTCGCGGTGCGGAAACTGCCGAAGTACAAAAAGAAGATGATCCGTGCACAGTCCGGCATCGCCATTCTGCTGGCTCTGGTCATCGTCGTCAATCTCATCTGCACTGGCCCCATGTCCACCATGCTGGACCTGGTGTCCGGCAGCGGCACCATCAGTGCAGAGACCTCTGCCGAGGCTACGGAGCTGGTGAATGAGATCACTGCAGAGGGCGTCGTTCTGGCACAGAACGATGACAATATCCTTCCGGTGGCTTCCGGCTCCAAGCTGAATGTTTTCGGCTGGGCTTCCACCAGCCCCTGCTACGGCGGCACCGGTTCCGGCGCTCTGAATGACGCCTACCCCGTCACCGACCTGCTCACCGGCCTGCACGATGCAGGCATTGAGACCAACGACGAGCTGAGCAAGTTCTACACCGATTACTGCGCCACCCGTCCCAGCGTCGGTATGGCACAGCAGGACTGGACCCTGCCTGAGCCCAATGTCAGCCTGTACACCGATGAGATGATGGCAAATGCCAAGGCTTATTCTGATACGGCCATGGTCGTTATCACCCGCGTGGGCGGCGAAGGCGCAGACCTTCCCACCGATATGAGCGCTGTCGTGGATGGCAGCTGGGTGCGTCGTGTGGCAGACTATCACGGCTCTCCGCGGGGTGCCGGTTACTACAACGGTACTTATGATGACAGCCTGAACGAGGGCAATGACTGGGATGTAGGCGACCACTTCCTGCAGTTGTCCAACCGCGAGGAAGACCTCATCGATCTGGTCACTTCCAACTTTGATAACGTCATCGTTGTTTACAACGGCGCCAATGCCTTCGAGATGGGCTGGGTCAAGAACTACCCCCAGATCAAGGGCGTCCTGCTCTGCCCCGGCACCGGTCAGTCCGGCTTCGAGGGCTTCGGCAAAGTCGTTTCCGGCGAGGTCAACCCCTCCGGCCGCACTGCGGATACCTACGTGACAGACCTGACCGCTTCTCCCTGGTGGAACAACTTCGGCGATTTCAAGTATGAAAACGCTTCTGAGCTGGATTCCGATTCCAGCTTCTTCGACCCCGCCGGCGCTACGGCTTCCTTTGTCAACTATGTTGAAGGCATCTACGTCGGCTACAAGTTCTATGAGACCGCAGCAGATGAGGGCCTCATCAATTACGATGACGCAGTGGTATATCCCTTCGGCTACGGTCTGAGCTACACCACCTTCACCCAGGATATGAGCCCCATCACCAGCGACGGCAGCAGCCTCAAGTTCTCTGTCACTGTTACCAACACCGGCTCTGTTGCCGGTAAGGACGTCGTGGAGATCTACGATGATCCCCCGTACACCAACGGCGGCATCGAGAAGGCTTCCGCAAACCTGCTGGACTTCAACAAGACCAAAGAGCTGGCACCCGGAGAGAGCGAGACCATCGATTTCACCATCCCGGTGGAAAAGCTGGCATCCTACGATTATAAGAACAACGGCTGCTATGTGCTGGAAGCTGGCGACTACGTCATCAGCACCAACGCCGATTCTCATATCGTGCTGGATTCTGAGACCTATACGGTCGATTCTGATATCGTTTACAACGAGTCCAACAAGCGCGAGAGCGATGCAGTTGCAGCCACCAACCAGTTTGATTTCGCAGAAGGCGATATCACCTACCTGTCCCGTGCAGACGGTTTTGCAAACTACGCCGAGGCGACCGCTGCTCCTGCTGATTACAGCATGAGCGACGAGGTCAAGGCAGCATTCGACAATGCTCACACCTACACCGAGGTCAACTACCAGGACGATGATGACGCCAATGCGGAAGACATCACCACCGGTGCCAAGAACGGCCTCAAGCTGGCTGACCTGCGGGGTGTGGATTACAACGATTCCAAGTGGGATGACCTGCTGGATGAGATGAGCACCGATGACCTGCAGCAGACCATCGGTTTCGGCGGCTATCAGACCGCTGGCGTGGACAGCATTGGCAAGGTGCGCACCAACGACTGTGACGGCCCCGCATCCATCAACAACAACTTCACCGGCGTTGGTTCCGTCGGCTTCCCGGCTGCTACCCTCATCGGCATGACCTGGAGCAAAGACCTGGCCCACGACTTTGGCGACAGCATCGGCAAGATGGCCAACGAGATGGACACTTCCGGCTGGTATGGCCCGGCCATGAATATCCACCGCACCGCTTTTGCAGGCCGTAACTTCGAGTATTACTCTGAGGACGGTGTTCTGGCCGGTGCAATGGCTGCAAACGCCATTGCAGGTGCACAGGAGCATGGCGTCTACGCTTACATGAAGCACTTCGCTCTGAACGATCAGGAAGGCAACCGCACTGCAATGCTGGCGACTTGGTCCAATGAGCAGGCCATCCGTGAGATCTACCTCAAGCCCTTTGAGATGTCCGTGAAGGACGCTGACTGCCATGCTGTCATGTCCTCCTTCAACTACATTGGCAGCCGCTGGGCTGGCGGCTGCAAGGAGCTGCTGAAGAACGTCCTGCGCGGCGAGTGGGGCTTCCTCGGCTTCGTCGAGACCGACTACTTCGGCGTCTACGGCTATATGACTGCTGATCAGGGCGTCCGCAACGGCAGCGATCTGATGCTCTGCACCACCGGCAATGACTTCAACAAGGTCACTGTCCTGACCAACAGCAGCAAGCAGGCCATGCGTGAGTCGGCCAAGAACATCCTCTACACCGTGGTCAACAGCCGCGCTTATGAGGCTGAGAATCTGAACCCCGGCATGGCAAAGTGGGAGATCATCATGATCAGCGCAGACATCGTGGCTGCTCTGCTCATGGTCGCTCTGGAATACACTGCCATCAAGAACTACAAGAAGCGCAAGGAAGAGGAAGAAGTCTGAGACTGAACCTCTCTCCATGCAGCACCTGAACTGAACCAACGGCAAAGGCCCGCTGCACCAGACAGCGGGCCTTTACCTCGCTCAGGAACAAATGAGGAAAATGCGATGAAGCATACCGACATCATCCAAACCCTGAATCTTGAACAGAAATGCGCCCTGCTCTCGGGCGAGACCGTCTTCACCACCCGCGCCCTGCCCGGCAAGGGCATCCCCTCCATCACCCTGTCCGACGGCCCAAACGGCGTCCGGAAGCAGGCCGGTGCCGCCGACCATCTGGGTCTGAACCCCAGCGTCCCGGCCACCTGTTTTCCCACCTCGTCGGCTACCGCCTGCAGCTGGGACCCCGCTCTGGGCGAAGCTGTGGGCGAGGCTCTGGGCGAGGAAGCCGCCGCACAGGAGGTATCTGTCCTGCTGGGCCCCGGCCTGAACATCCAGCGCAGCCCCCTCTGCGGCCGTGACTTCGAGTATTTCTCCGAAGACCCCATCCTTGCGGGCAAAATGGCCGCAGGCTATGTGCGGGGCATCCAGAAAAACGGCATCTCTGCCTGCCCCAAGCATTTCGCCGTCAACAGTCAGGAGCTGCGCCGGATGGCCTCCGATTCGGTGGTGGATGAGCGCACCCTGCGGGAGCTCTACCTCACCGGTTTTGAGATCGTGGTCAAAGAGGCAAAGCCCAGGACCATCATGACCTCCTATAACCTCATCAACGGCACTTATGCCAACGAGAACGCCCATCTGTTGCAGGACATCCTGCGGAAGGAATGGGGCTTCGAAGGAGCCGTCGTCACCGACTGGGGCGGCTCCAATGACCATGCATTGGGCGTAAAGAACGGTTCCACCCTGGAAATGCCCTGTCCCGGCGGCGACTCCATCCGGGAGCTGATGAAGGCCGTGAAGGAGGGCAAGATCACCGAGGCCGATGTGGACGCCCGTCTGGACGAGCTGCTGGAACTGGTGCTCTCCACCCACGCTGCGGTGGAAAAAGCACCCCGCACCTTCGATGCTGCAGCTCACCATGCGCTGGCCCGCCGTGCGGCGGCAGAGAGCATGGTGCTGCTCAAGAACGAGGACGGCATCCTGCCCCTGAAGCCGGATGTGAAACTTGCCGTCATCGGTGACTTTGCCGAAACTCCCCGATATCAGGGCGCAGGTTCCAGCGCTGTCAATGCACTGCAGGTGGATGCTCTGCTGGATACCATTAAAAAGGATGACAGCGGCATCACAATGGTAGGCTATGCCTCCGGCTTCGACCGTCAGGGCGCGCCCGACGCTGCAAAGCAGCAGGAAGCTGTGGAGCTGGCAAAGCAGGCGGACGCAGTGCTGCTCTGTCTGGGTCTTGATGAGTTGCGGGAAAGCGAGGGCCTTGACCGCTCCGACATGAAGCTGGCCGAAAACCAGCAGGCTCTGCTGGCCGAGGTGGCGGCGGTCAACCCCAATGTCATCGTCCTGCTCAGTGCTGGTGCCCCGGTGGAGACCCCCTGGGTCGGCCACTGCAAAGCGCTGGTCTATGGCGCACTGGGCGGTCAGGCCGGTGCGGGCGCAGCTGCCGATATCCTCACCGGCAAGCTCTGCCCCTGCGGCAAGCTGTCCCAGACCTGGGCGCTGGATCACGACGACACCCCGGCAAAGGACAACTTTGGCGGCGAGGGCCGGAACGTGGAATACCGCGAGGGCCTGTATGTGGGCTACCGCTACTACCAGACCGCCGGTGTGCCGGCAGCGTTCCCCTTCGGCTATGGTCTGAGCTATACCACCTTCGCATACAGCGACCTCAAGGCCGACGAGAAGGGCGTGACCCTCACCGTGACCAACACCGGCAAATGTGCCGGTGCCGAGATCGTGCAGCTCTATGTGGCAAAGCCGGATGCCGAAATCTTCCGCCCGGCTCAGGAGCTGAAAGGTTTTGCAAAAGTCTTCCTCGCCCCCGGCGAGAGCAAGACCGTCGCCATCCCGCTGGACGATAAGGCGTTCCGCTACTGGAATGTCAAAACGAACCGCTGGGAGATCGAGGGAGACCGCTATCAGCTCCGGGTGGGCGCATCCTGCATGGACATCCGCCTGACAACAGAGGTGTCCGTCAAGGGCACCGGCGCTCCCGACCCCTATGCCGGGCTGGCTATGCCTCATTACCGCTCTGGTCAGATCGGGCAGGTGAGCGACGCAGAGTTTGAAGCTCTGCTGGGCCGTCCCATCCCGGAGGATGTCATCCGCATCGACCGCAATATGACCCTCGGCGAGATGGACCATGGCCGCAGCCCTCTGGGCTGGGTGGCACAGAAAGTGCTCCGCTATCGGCTGGATTCCAGCTTCAAGAAAGGCACCCCCGACCTGAACACGGTGTTCCAGTACAATATGCCCCTGCGCGCGCTGGCTAAGATGACCAACGGCATGGTGAGCATGGGCATGGTGGATGGCATCGTCATGGAGCTGAAAGGCTTCTGGCTGGTGGGTCTTGTCCGGGTCATCTACGAATTTATCAAAAACGCCATCCTGAACGCGCAGCTGGAAAAGCGGCTGCATCAGGGCTGAGAGGGAGGACACAACGTGAATTTCTGGAATAACTTTGCCCAAAAACATCCCGCCGCTGCCAAGTGGGTGCGGGAGGGCGGACTCTTCGTCATCGTGTCCAACCTCATCACCGTCTTTAAGTATCTGCTGCTCCAGTTCCTGCCCAGAGCCTTCAAGGGCCTGCCGGTGGTGGATTTCGGCTGGCCGGGCATCGACGTGACCCTGTTTGGTGAGACCTTCAAGTGGAACATCCTCGGCTATGACGCGGCCCACGGCGGCCTGCCCTATTTCTGTGCCTACATGGTAGCCATGGTGGTGGGTGAGTGCATCAACTTCCCCATCCAGCGCAGCCTTGTGTTCCGCAGCAAAGGCAACCTCGCAAAACAGATCGGCCTTTACCTGCTGGCCTTCTGCCTCATCACCTGCATCGTCAACTCCATCAACTGCATCTGGGTGGCAGTGGCCGGCCTGCTGGTGCCGGACTTCATCTACAACATCGGCACCACTGTGCTCAACGGCGGCATCTCCATGATCGTCTTCTTCTTCGTGAACAAGGCCATCTTCCCGGAGGGTGAAGCTGCAAAATAAATCGTCATCTTCTTCATTTTCATCATTTTCTTCATCCGAGCAGCAGACCGTTCTCTGAAAAAAGAGGGCGGTCTGTTGTCATTTTGAGCGATTTTCGGGGTGAGAACAGGCCGTTTTTCGGTCATAGGGGAAGAATCTTCCCGCAGGTCTTGCACTTCTATGCTTTACCGTGGTAAAATCATGTCATACTTTTGGGAAAGTATAGGGCGATTCAATTTTTTAGAAGTTGTTTTCGTAAGCAGGGTGCGCCGAATGACGAGAATTTTTGTTCTCAGCCAAGGCGATTTTCCGCAGCAATC
>DCCL01000095.1:0-8541 GCA_002313795.1 Faecalibacterium prausnitzii | reverse complement strand
CGCAGGATGGGAGCAAAAAGGCCGTCCGGGCGGTGTGCAATGCTTATAAAAACGGCTTCTCAATGCAACAGCAGCGGCGCTGAATTGCACATCGCAAATGTGTCGTTTCGATGCTGCACGATTTTCTTGAATTGCGATAAAAGGGGGAATTTTTATGAGTGAGATCTGTATCATCGTCACCATCGTGGTCTATCTTGTGGCCATGCTGCTGGTGGGTTTTGCCTACAGCAAGACCAACAACGACAGCACTGACTTCTACCTCGGCGGCCGGAAGATGGGCCCGCTGGTCACGGCTATGAGTGCCGAGGCCAGCGATATGTCCAGCTGGCTGCTGATGGGCATGCCGGGCCTGGCCTACCTGACCGGCATCGCCTCGCCGGGCTGGACGGCCATCGGCCTTGCCGTGGGCACCTGGCTCAACTGGCTCATCGTGGCCCGGCGCATCCGGCGCTACTCGGCCAACCTCGACGCCATCACGGTGCCGCAGTTCCTGTCTCTCCGCTTCCACGACCAGCGCAACCTGCTCAACGCTCTGGGCGCGGTCATCATCATCGTCTTCTTCGTGCCCTATACGGCATCGGGCTTTGCCGCCTGCGGCAAGCTGTTCCACAGCCTCTTCGGCGTGGATTACATGATCGCCATGCTGGTGTCGGCTCTGGTCATCGTGGGCTATACCATTCTGGGCGGCTTCCGGGCCGTTACCACCACCGACCTCATCCAGTCCGTCGTCATGTCTCTGGCCCTCATCGCAGTGCTGAGCTACGGCATCGTGGTGGCAGGCGGATGGGACGCCGTGGTGTCGAATGCCCAGAGCCTCTCGGGCTATCTGACCATGGCGGCAAGCCATGACGCCGTCACCGGCGGGGCTGCGTCCTACAGCCTGCTGGATATCGTTTCGACGATGGCATGGGGTCTGGGTTACTTCGGAATGCCCCACATCCTGCTCCGCTTTATGGCCATCGAGGATGAGAAGAAGCTGGTGCTCAGCCGCCGCATCGCCACCGTCTGGGTGGTCATCGCCATGGCAGCATCCATTGTCATCGGCATGGTGGGCCTCGGCATGACCAAGGCCGGTGCGCTGGAGTTCCTGAGCGGCTCTTCCAGCGAGACCCTGATCGTCCGTATCGCCAGCCTTATCAGCCAGCACGGTGTGCTGGCCGCGATTCTGGCGGGCCTCATCCTCGCCGGCATTCTCGCCGCGACCATGTCCACCGCCGACAGCCAGATGCTGGCCGCTGCGTCCAGTGTCTCCCAGAACATCCTGCAGGAGTTCGGTCACCTCAAGCTCACCGAAAAGCAGAGCCTGTTTGTCGCTCGCCTGACCATCGTCTGCGTCAGCGTGGTGGGCGTGGTGCTGGCCCGTGACCCGGATTCCAGCGTGTTCGGCATCGTCAGCTTTGCCTGGGCCGGTTTCGGCGGTGCCTTCGGCGCAGTGGTGCTCTGCGCCCTGTTCTGGAAGCGCTGCAACTGGCAGGGTGCGCTGGCCGGTATGCTCTCCGGCGGCCTGATGGTCTTCGTCTGGAAATACCTCATCAGCCCGCTGGGCGGTGTGTTCGGCATCTATGAGCTGCTGCCCGCCTTTCTCACCTCGCTGGCCGTCATCGTGGTGGTCAGCCTCGTGACCCCGGCTCCGTCGGCGGAGATCGTGGCAGAGTTCGAAGCGGCAAAAAAATAACGCCGATTGACAAAAAGCGGCGATGCTACTATACTGAAACTACAGGAAAGGCACTGGCCGCAAAATGGTCAGCTCCTTACCGGCAGTGGATCAAAAAAGATTGACCATCATGCTTGGGGGAAGCTGTTGGCGGTCAATCTTTTTTTGTTATCGTCATGTTCTTTTTCGGAAAGTTTCATCACGATGTCAAAAGTGCCTTTCGTCACGTTCCAGAGGAACGTGAGCAGGAGCAGAACTTCTGATAGAGTCATGAATATCCCTCCTTTCGCCTGAGTGCGACGGGAGGGTTTTCTTTTTAAGAAGACTTATGTAGCCGATACAAAAAGATGCCTTTCCAGACGCAGGGCCGGGAAGGAGACTGACCACCTGCATTTGCAGCGAAGTGCCTTGGGTGCCGCCCGAAAGCGGCACATTCAGGATATTATAAAATCCGGCAGAATACAACAAAATCAGAGCGTTTCTCTTACGACTCCATCCTCCACCCGGTATACCTTATCGAACCGTTTCATGAACGCCCCTGAGACATCGTGGGTGATGGCCACCACCATGCAGGGGAGGGAGAGCAGATTTTCCATGACCTGCTGGCTGGTATCGGGGTCAAGGCTGGCAGTGATCTCGTCCGCGATGATGAGGTCGTACCGGCGGAGCACCAGCCGCGCGATGCCGATGCGCTGGCGCTGCCCGCCGGAGAGGTTCTTGCCGTTCTCGCTGATGAGGGTGTCCAGCCCGTCAGGCAGGGAGGTTATCCAGTCGGCAAGGCCGGCCGTTTCTACGGCGTGAGCCAGCTGCTCTTCCGGGAAGCTCTCGCCCAGACAGATGTTGCTGCGGATGGTGTCGTTGAAGAGGTAAGCCGTCTGGGCGATGTAGCCCACCCGGTGGTAAAGGCTCTGGCGGTCGATGTCCCGGAGCTGCTGGCCGTTGAAGAGGATGTCGCCGGTGTAGTCCGGGTAATACTGGAACAGCAGCTTGGCAAGGGTGGATTTGCCGCAGCCGCTCTCGCCCACGAGAACGGCTTTTTCCTGCCCGGAAACGGTCAGGTCTGCGCCTTTCAGCACCGGTGCGGCTGCACCGGGATAGGTGAAGCCGGTGTCCCGGCACTCGATGCGTTCCAGCCTGCCGATGGGCTGACCGGCAGAGGGCTTCTCCGGGCCGGACATGGCAGCCTCCAGCCGCTGCCGGATGCCACGGGAGGATTTGATTTTGGCCCAGCACTGGGCGATCTGGTTGCAGGGAGTGACCACGAAGTTTGCCATGCTGGCAGCGGTGGAGACGGTGCCCATGGTCAGCCGCCCGTCAAAGGCCAGAAACAGGCCCACCAGCATGACGATGGGGAAGATGAGATTGCTGATGAGAGAGGTGTTGACCACCATGGCATTCAGGCTCTGCTGGTAGTTCTGCTCACTGTTCCGGGCCTGCCGGGCCGCATCCCGGTGCCGGGCGGCGTAGGAATCTTCCCGCAGAAAGCCCCGGATGACCTCAAAGCCGCCCAGAAGCTCTTTGAGCTGCTGGGTGTAGTTCGCCATTTCCAGCGAAAAGGCGTCCCGGGTGGCCTTGAGCCGCTCGTTCATCCGGCGGGGCAGCACCAGAGGCGGCACCGTCACCAGCAAGATCGCCGCCAGCATCACCGGGCTGATGTAGAGGTACATCCCCAGAGCACAGAGCATGATGCCGCCCCAGAACACGATGTTGAAAAGGGACATATAATAGTCGTCGTAGAGGGTGCGCAGGTCGGTGGTCAGCAGGGAGATGTAGGCCGCATCACCCTCCCGCTGATACTGTGCCACCGGACGGTGGAGCACCCGCTCCATGACCTGACTGCGCACCTCCTCCACAGCTCCGCAGGCCAGTTTCGTGAAAGAGCGGCGGCTCAGCCGCTCGAAGAACCAGCTGGTGAAGGTGATGAGGAACACCAGCCCCATATAGCCCAGCGCCTCCTGTTTGCTTCTGGAGTCGATGAGCCACTTGAGCTGGAAGTTTTTCAGCGGCGCAAAGAAGGATACCGCCGCCGTGAACAGGACAAACAGGATGAGCCTGCCCCAGTGATGCCGGAAATAATCGTTGACTGTCTTTTTCATATCCGCAGACCTCTCTTACTTTTCCCGGGAAATGCTCTGCCGGGTGCAGAAAGCTGCTTCCAGTATAACATGAACCGGTCAAAAAAAAACAGAAATCGCGCATTTTCCGATCATGCAGAAAACGCCATGCGCTTCGGAAGGAAGGCACACGGCGTTTTCTGCGGCAATAATATAATGGAAAAGTAAAGGAGAAGGCGATTATGGGAGAAGAAGGATACCTTAGCGGTACTTCTTCAGGGGACGGTTCGGCACCCAGCCCTTTGTGATGTAGGCAAAGACCCACATGACGGCGACGATGGCGAAGCAAACGATGGTAACGATCCAGGAACCGGTGGTGCCCATACTGGTGATGAGCATCGGCGGGATGACCTGCAGACCGATGATGATGGGACGGTTGAAGATATCAGCAACGCCCGAATCTTCAATGCCGCGGCTCTTCATTTCAGGGTCAACGACACGCTGCAGCAGCACACCGGTGGCAGCGACGCCGGTCGCATGGCCCCAGACCATCATGTTGCGCTCAAACCAGTCATCTTCGCTGGACTTGGCACCGACGACCAGAAACCAGATCCAGTTGCACAGGAATCCCAGAGCGCAGACAACGATCAACGGGACTGCATAGGTCATAACGACGCTCAGATTCAGGGAGCCGATGCCGGAGATCATCAGGAAATCGGTAGCGGTGCCCTGGATGCGCTGGACGGTGCCGCGGTCAACGTACTTATCGGAACCGGTCTTGTTCAGGATCGCGTTGAGGATAAGACCCGCGATCAGAGACAGGCAGAACTCAGGAATGGAGACCTTGTAATTGAAGGTGTTCAGAGTGAATTTGGCAAACCATTTGGATGCAGCGTAGCCGCCCCAGCAGGCCAGCATGACGATGCCCAGGTGGAAGCCGAGGTTATCCAGACAGATGCCGGCGACAGTGGCTTTGCCGCAGGACTTCTGCTTTTCGGGAGGCACCAGGCCGGTGCGCATCTCTTCGGGCAGTTCCTTCGGGTTCTCAACATAGTGGCCGTAGCCCTTGCGGGTGCCCCAGTTGATGATGATCATGCCGGTAATGATGCCGCCCACGATGCCGATGGTAGCGCAGGTGTTGCCCAGGTCGGTCATATTGGAAACGCCCAGCTCTTCCAGAGCGCTGCCGACGGCAGAAGCCGTTCCGTGGCCGCCGTAGAAGCCGGTGGCCATCATCAGGCCGAAGTTCTCGTTGAGATCAGGGTAAAGCTTGACAAGCAGAACGAGGGTGACCAGCATACCGACGGCATACTGAAGCACGGCGATGCCGGTGACGTTGAAGAACATGCCGCTCATTTTAGAGCCGGACATGGCACCCTTTGCGGGTTTGTCGCCGATGGGGGTGGCAGCAAAAATGACCACGATCAGGACACTGGCGTAGGTGCCAAAGGAAGCAGACAGCGGCAGGATCCGCAGGCTTTCAATGGGGCTCTTGGGGCCGAACATCAGAGCCAGAAAACCGGCAAGGACGGCGGGAGGGACAAGGATCTTCTGAAACAGTTTTATCTTCGCACGCAGAAGTTCGCCGACTAGCAGCAGAGCACCCATGACAGAGACATCGACCATGACCTGCCAGATGGCGTCTTTCATCGTGATTTCCATAGGGTTTTCCTCCTTTTCGATTTTTTCAACTATAGCAATTCAACTTTTAATGCAACAGCAACAACGTTGAATTGCATATCGCAAAGATGCTGTTTCGATGTTGCATTAATTTCTTGATTTGCGATAAACAGGGACCAGATGAAGGTCATCAGATGGTCTTGCCGTAGTAAGGCAGCTGCTCATCAAAGCACTTGCCGCCGTTGCGGTACCACTCGACCATATGCGCCACGGCATCTGCAGCCTTGGTGGCGGCAGCCAGGTCGGAGTTGAAGCCCTGATGGGGCTGGACATAGATGTTCGCCGTGTGGCTCTCGGCCATCTGCAGCAGGACCAGACCGGCGGCAACATCAGCGTTGGTGCTGGCGATGCCCTGACGCAGGATATTGGAGAAGACACCCTCATTGGAGAACACATCTACGCCGATGCCGCCCAGGATGCCTTCTTTGTACAGCTTCAGCAGGCCGGACTCAGGTGCGATCTCGCCGCGGGTCACGTTGATGAAAAGGAGGCCGGGCTTTGCCTGTTTCAGGTAGTCGTAGGAGAAATAGCCCTCGTTGTAGAAGACGCTGTCCTTGATGCGGGTCAGATTCATCGTATTGATGATGATATCACTGTTCTTGATGGCCTCTTCCCGGCTGACGAAATGCACGGTCCCACCGTAGGTCTTGGTCAGCTCTTTCTCGCGGACATCGACAGCCTGCACCGTCAGGCCGTTGGCAACACAGAGGTCATAAGCACGTTTGCCGATCTTGCCTACGCCAAAAACGGTAACGATGCGGTCCCCCATCAGTTCCATGAACGAGTTGGTCTTGTTCCGCTCGAAGGTGGCGGTGTTGACGGTGTACTGATTCAGCAGTCCGGCAGTGCAGTACATGAACTTGATGGCAGTCTGAGCCACAGCGTTCACGCAGTAGTTGCGCAGAGAGGTAATGTTGGCGACATCGGCCAGCTGCTCCAGATGGTCATAACCGGCGCTGCGGGTGATGATGCTCTTTTTCTCGCCCTTCAGATAATCCTCCGGGAGTCTGGAGTGGGTCTTGATGGTCAGCAGGGGCGGCAGGGTCTCATCAGGATGTTCTGCCAGCCAGTCCTGTAAGGTGTCGGGAACGATGAGAGAGCGCAGTCCGGCAGGAAGCTCACCTTTTTCCTGCGCTGCCTTGGTGTCGTCGGCCAGATGAACAGCTTCTTCACCAAGTGCTTCAAAATGGATGACATCATAATTCTGGGACATGATTGTGATACTCCTTAAAATGCTGAGCAGAGATGTGCTCTCCCGTTTTTTGCACGGAAAAACGGAGAAGACATCCCTCCGGATTTGGATCGTGCCGCTGCGCAGGGACCTTTCATGGCTTGAAGTATAGCAGGCCGATGACTCAATTTCCTGCAACTAATGGGGATAAAATTGATGAATCTTGTGAATCTGATACTGACAGAACTTTCTACATATTTAGTAGAGAAACTGGATAAATAGATAAAAATGCAAAAAAATAATAAACCATATGGACAATATTATAATTAAAATCCAAAATGTTAAAAGAAACAGACCGCAAAAAAGGTCAAAAAAACCGCAACTTAGGTGAGATTTAAGAGCAATATCGGAATAGTTTTTGCGGTTACTTGCAAAAAAACTGATGAATCTTGCGATTGAGACAAAAAAGCCTTGGAGAACGCCAAAAAATAGGGATAATAGAGGAAAAAGAGGTACTTATTTTTTCGGAAGGTGAACTTTTATGCTGCAATGTCAATACGAAGCCCACATCAGTAAAAACGACACCTATTCCACAGATAAACCGCATTTTCATGAGGATATCGAGATCGTTCTCTGCATTGCAGGTGAAGGTGTTTTTTTCGTAGGGTCGGAAGTATTTCCATTGTTCCGGGGGCAGCTGTTCCTCATTGACAGCTCTGTGCTCCACCGCAGCGTGGCCAACGAGGAATATCGCTGCATCGCGTTCCACATTGCGCCGGATATGCTTCAGGAGTTCAGCACCCGTCAGACGAATTTTGCGGCCAGAGTGGCGGGCTGCGAGCGGGTGGCGACGCTGAACGAGCAGCAGACTCAGGCACTGGAAAGCTGTTACCGAGAACTTGCCACCCCTTGCGGAGAGCAGTTTGGCGATGATGTGAAACGGATGATGGTGGTCTTTGAGTTTTTGCAGACCTGCTTTTCCCATTTCATTCAGACAGGCCCCAGAGAAGGGCATACCAACCCCGGTCTGGAAAAAATAACGCCGGTGCTGCAATATATCCAGGAACATCTGGAAGAACCGCTTGCAGTGGAGAATATCGCAGAAGCCTTTTTCATGAGCAAATACTATCTCTGCCACATTTTCAAAGAGAATACGGGCTTCAGCGTAATGGACTATGTGATAAACTGCCGCATCCTGAAGGCCCGCGCATTGCTGCGGCAGGGCATCCGGGTACAGGAAGCAGGGGAACGGGTAGGGTTCCGGAGCAATGAGCATTTTATCCGTACCTTCAAAAAACTGACAGGCATCACCCCAAAACGGTATGGCATGATGTACCGGGAGATAGACCAGAACATGAAACAGGAAGTGGTGGCGGTGGAAAGCGCAGATGGCCGTCTGGTACAGAGTATAAAGGTGTAAAAAAGCCGATATCTTTTCCACATCTTTGCAGAGGAATGTGAAAAAGATACCGGCTGTGCTGCCAGAGCAGCTGAATGCAAAAAAGAAACGAAGACAAACAAAAAGCGGGCCCATGTCCGACACCGTGATGGTGTGGACATGGGCCCGCTGCTTATTTTATGGAAGAGGAAGCTTCAGCTTACAACTGAGGGCCGGCAGAGACCAGAGCCTTGCCGTGCTCGTTGCCCTCGTACTTTGCGAAGTTCTTGATGAAGCGGCCAGCCAGATCCTTGGCCTTCTCGTCCCACTGAGCGGCATCTGCGTAGGTGTCGCGGGGATCGAGGATGGCGGGGTCAACACCGGGCAGAGCGGTGGGAACCTCGAAGTCGAAGTAGGGGATCTTCTTGGTGGGTGCCTCGTTGATGGCACCGCTCAGGATAGCATCGATGATGCCGCGGGTGTCCTTGATGGAGATGCGCTTGCCGGTGCCGTTCCAGCCAGTATTGACCAGATAAGCCTTTGCGCCGCTCATCTTCATCTTCTTGACCAGCTCCTCAGCGTACTTGGTGGGGTGCAGCTCCAG
>DCCL01000085.1:2713-4076 GCA_002313795.1 Faecalibacterium prausnitzii | reverse complement strand
ACCTATCTCATTTTTTGTTGGGGCTGTTTTGCAACAGCCTCTTTCTTTTGTGCGCACTTACCCGGAAGCAGGGCGTTTCCACTCATAATCTGAGCTGAGAAAAATCGGTGCAGAGGTATTCATACATTTTATCCGTGACCTGGAATCCCATCCGGGCATACATTTCTTTCGGAGTGTCCTCCGGGTCGGCATGAAGATAAAGGATGTCCCCGGACTTCCGTGCCTGTTCGGCGATATGCTTTATCAAAGTTGTGGCAGCATACTGATGCCGGAATGCTTCACTTACCAGAAGGCTGTCCATGCAGACGTACCCGCCGGACGGATAAATATAACAGGAACCTGCCAGTTTTCCATCCAGAAAAGCACCGAGGAAGGTCAGCTTTTCCCGCAGACGCCGGTTGTTCCGCAGCGTGAAATCATCCCCGTACAGGGGGCCGTAATAGTTCAGTTCATGCTGCTCCAGCTGCTCGAAATCCGGGGCCTGAAGGATACGCACTACAACTTCCGGGTTCGTCTTCCAGCTGTGGATGTCGGCATCTCCGGATAAAACCATTGTCAGGGTCGCGTCCGGAGCCATCCCGAATGTATCCTCCAAAGGCTCATATCCTTCCAGCTTGAGAAAAGCGTCTCCCCGTTTTTTCTGGTGATCCAGCGCGGCCTGGACTTCCTCCGCCGAGGGCTGCCCGGAATAGAAAAAGGAGTTATGGTCATATTTGTCCCGCAGCTGGTCATCCTCCCGCTTTGTCAGATGTTCCGAAAAGGCGTGAGAGACCGAAAACAGCATCGTAAGGCTTTCATCGACGGGTCTTGTGGGTATCATGGTGTTCCTCCTGAATAATTCTGATTTATGAGTTGAGCCCAGTATATCACACTCCGCGAGGAATGAACACCTGCATCTGTGGGCACCGGGCTGTTTGTCCGCGTATACTTTCTCCGTCCTCTGCATACAGTTTCTACCAGGGCGGCGTAACGTCTCGCTGCGTTATGCCTGTGCGGACAGGAAAGGAGCATGGAACATGGAGCTGAAAGTTTTCCGGGACGTTCTGCCAGCCGCCGGTGCAGAGTGCACAGTCAAGGCAGAACTGCCCCTTGAGACCGAGATCCTGATATCGGACTATCTGCCGCCGGTACAGCGCATTGTCAAATGTTTTGCGCGGCCAGTGATCCTGCAAAAACAGCTGTCGCCCGGGCGGCTGACGCTGGAAGGATATCTGCGCTGTACCGTGTATTATCAGGGAGAAGAGGGAGCGGGGCTCTGTCAGACAGAACAGAAGCTGCCGTTTACCAAGGCGCTTGAACTGCCCTCTTTTACCGCCACAGCGTGGGCGGCCTGTGTGGAAGGGCAGACCGAGTATCTCAACTT
>DCCL01000085.1:0-2682 GCA_002313795.1 Faecalibacterium prausnitzii | reverse complement strand
GCTGTTAATCCCCGCCGGGTGGAGGTACGGGGAGCCTATGGGCTGGTGGCCGCAGTCCATGCCCAGCAGAGCACTGAGGTCATCACGGCGCTGAGCGAGGGAGGCATTGAGCAGAAACTTGCCACCATCTCAGGCGTGCGCCGGGCTGCGGCGCTGGAAAAGCTTATCACCGTGGAAGGGCCGATGCATTTTTCAAAGCCCCCTGCGGCTATCCTTGACATGACCGGCATTGCGGAGGTCAAAGAGCTGAAGCTCATGCAGGGGAAAGCGGTGGCAAAGGGCGTGCTCCATGTGCTCTGTGCATGGCGGGCAGAAGGGGATACCGCATTGCAGAGCCAGACTGCAGAGCTGCCGTTCAATCAAATCGTGGATGTGGATGGCTTGAGCGAGGACTGCCAATGTCTGTGCATGGCAGAACCGGTGGGATTTTCTGCAGCCGAAGGGGACACCGCAGAGGATGGCAGTGCGGATACCCCCTTGACAGCTACGATGATATTACGGCTGAGCGCCTGGCGGCCCTATCAACTGCAATGCGTGTCAGATGCATTCTCGACCCGGTTCGAAACGGACATCACCCCGCAGAGCATCAAAGCGGAATCACTGCTCTGTGAGATAGACGAAACGACAGTGCTCCATGGTTCAGGGCCGCTGCCCGATACCGGGGCAAAAATACTGGCCTGTTTTGCATCCTTCGGGCCGGTGAGCCTGACGCAGCAGGAGAGCGGCCCGGCGCTCACAGCCCGGGTGACAGTATCGGCTTTCGGAGAAAACAGTCTGGAAGAGATGGAATGCTACGAAAAAACGCTGGATTATGTTCTGCCGCTGTCTGCTGAGGTCCCGCCGGGCGGGGAGTGCTGGCCGGAATGCTGGCTGACCGTGGAAGACCTGCAATGTACCAGCGCAGGCGGTGCGCTGGATGTCTCCCTCACGGTCCGGGCCGAAGGCGCAGTGCTCTGCCGCAGGGCATATGCTCTTGTGGGCAGCGTGGAGCTGGGGGAGCCGCTGGCCCCCGCCGACCCGGAGATCTCACTCCGCATCTGCTACGCGCAGGCCGGGGAAGAACTGTTCGGCATCGCAAAGCGGTTCCACGTCTCGCCGGGGCAGATGCTGGCGGCAAATGACCTGCCAGAGGGGACAGAGCGGCTGACCGAAGCGAGGAGACTGCTGGTACCGGGAGCATGACGATCTCGAAGTATTGTGAATTTTCGGCGCAGTGCTTGACTTTTCTGGTCAGGCGCGTATACTAAAAATGAAATTGCGAAAATGTTCCATTGGATTCACCAAAAGAAAAGCCCCCTCGGAGCTGATACCTCCAAGGGAGCTTTCCATTTAGTTGGGCTTGCGGTTCGGTTCAGTGCTGTCAAGCCACTTGCAGATGTAATGCGAAATCACATCTGCCACGACAGATTCTAAAATTGCGAAATATGAACCATTGTATTCACCTCCCTTCCCATAAAATGGGCGGGAATGAACCGCAGAGCCATTATAACATAGATTCTGGAAAAATAATACAAAAGAACTGAAAATTCGACCACTCCAACACGAAATTGTCCTTACGGAAACTACACTTTACTCTTTTAAGTACGACTTATGAAGAAAATATGAATAAAAATTCAAAAAACGCCTATTCTTCCTACTTTTGATTTGCTATAATTTTTATTGTTTGTTACGGATAGCGACAGAAGTAAAGGAGCTAGGATATGTTAAAAAGCGCTGAGCTGGAAAATTCGGCATATCAGTTTAATGCAAAGATGCCGCTGCGCCACGCGATACCGCTGGGATTGCAGCATGTTTTTGCCATGTTCGTGGGCAACCTGACCCCGCTGCTCATCATCACCAGTGCCTGCGGCATCGCAGGTGGTGAGTTTGCAGACCTGCAGGTGAGTCTGCTGCAGAACGCCATGTTCGTGGCAGGTCTGGTCACTCTGGTGCAGCTGTACGGTCTGGGCCCTGTAGGTGGCAAAGTGCCCATCATTATGGGCACCAGCTCCGGCTTCCTGGGCGTGTTCAATAGTGTTGCGGCTACCATGGGCGGCGGTGTCACGGCCTACGGTGCCATGATGGGTGCCTCTATTCTGGGCGGTCTGTTCGAAAGCGTTCTGGGCGTTTTCCTCAAGCCCCTGCGCAAGCTGTTCCCTTCGGTGGTCACAGGCACGGTGGTGCTGTCCATCGGTCTTTCCCTGATCTCTGTGGGCATCAACTCCTTTGGCGGCGGCAACGGCGCAAAGGACTTCGGCTCTGTGGAAAATCTGCTGCTGGCTGTCTTCGTGCTGGTGGTCATCCTTTTCCTCAAGCACTGGACGACGGGCTTTCTCAGCTCCTCTTCTATTCTGGTCGGCATCGTGGCCGGTTATCTGGCATCTATCGTCATGGGCTTTGTGCTGCCCACTACCGGTGTGACTGCTGAGGGTGTGGAGTACACCAAGGCATGGGTGCTCAACTGGAATAAGGTCGCGCAGGCAGACTGGTTTGCCATCCCCAATCTGATGCCTGTCAAGCTGGTGTTTGACCTGCGTGCCATCCTGCCTGTTATCATCATGTTCATCGTTACAGCAGTGGAGACCGTGGGCGATATCTCCGGCGTGATGGAGGGCGGCATGAACCGCGAACCCACCGATAAGGAACTTTCCGGCGGCGTCATCTGTGACGGTCTGGGCTCCACCTTTGCCGCTCTGTTCGGCG
>DCCL01000253.1:6463-7370 GCA_002313795.1 Faecalibacterium prausnitzii | reverse complement strand
CTGTGGTTGGAGCCTTTCTTAAACCGTCTTTACGGTAGGACAGATACACCAATCCACAGCACCCTAAACATTGTAGCATTCCGCTGGAGAGCGGTCTATAAATACTACTCTTTTATAATACGAGGCTTAGATTTGGGATTCACTGTTAAGCAAGCCCGCCAGTACGCCGGTTTTACACAGCGTGAGATGGCGGAAAAACTCAGAATTTCGCGTGATACATACCGTAAAATCGAGCAATCACCTGAAGACGCAACGGTTGCCACCGCGAAAAGAATCAGTGAGGTCGTAGGCATTCCCATCGACCAAATTTTTTTCGCAGAAATATCTACTTAAAGTAGATTCATTTCAAAGGAGGTTCACTATGAACGGCAAACTTACCCCTGTACTTATCTCTGGCGTTTCCTGCTACGAGCAGGACGGCACCGCCTACCTCAAGCTCGAAGATGTGGCCCGGGGCCTGGGCTTCATAACCATTGCCGCAAGTGGCAATGAGGTCGTTCGGTGGAGCACTGTACACAAGTACCTGACCGAGTTGGGCGTTGCAACTTCTTGCAACGGTTCCGACTATCGAAGCAAATGCCCCGACTACATCCCCGAAAACATCTTCTACCGCCTCGCCATGAAGGCCAAGAACGAGACCGCCGAGAAGTTTCAGGCACTGGTGGCAGACGAGATCATCCCCAGCATCCGCAAGACCGGTGCTTACGAGAGCTTTCAGGCCCAGCAGCACATTGAGCAGCTGGAAGCCACCAACACCCGGCTGAACGCCGCCATTCAGGCTGTAAGCGGTGCAAAGCAGCAGCTGGCCGATGTTATCAGCCTGCGGAACGACTTCATCAAGCACCGCGACAACTACAAAGCCCGGTACATGCAGGCCAAGACCAATTACGGCAAGATCTGTGACAGC
>DCCL01000253.1:0-6425 GCA_002313795.1 Faecalibacterium prausnitzii | reverse complement strand
CCGAAAGCCTTGTGCAGAAAGCGCAGGCCGAGCTGGACAGCCGCATTGACCAGCTGAGCATTATCGCCTTTGGCCTGCCGGGCTTTGACGAGATTATGAAAGCCGTCATCGGCACACTGCCTGCCAAGAAGGAGAAATGATTATGGCACGCAAGACGAAATCCGTTCCAGACACTCCATTTATGAGCGTCAAGGATGCGGCCCGAGCTACCGGCCTGTCAGAATATCACCTGCGGCAAGAACTTGCAAAGGGCAATATTCCGCACATTATGTGCGGTCGTTGCATCAAGGTCAACATTCCTGCTCTTCTGAGACAGCTTGACGCCGTGAAGTGAAAGGAGAAATCCGCATGAAACTCGAATACATCCCCGCCCTCGCGGCGGCATTCGCGGCCTCTGTCTGGGCCACCGGCAAGTGCATCGACGGCATGACCTGGGTCATGGTCCATCTGGGACGGGACATCGGCCACGCACAGGCCGAAGCACCGCTCTACACAGGCGTCCTGCTGGGCGCCATCGGCTGTGCCGCCCTTTGGGGCTGGGTCTGCGCGGAAGAAAAGCGCCGGGCCCAGCGCCGCAAGCGCATCGACCGCAGCCACGCACGCACTCAGGAGCCGGAGTACCGGCAGGAGGAGTGGGACGCATGAACATCAAGACCTATCTCGTCAGCCTGCACCGGAAGTACAAGAAGCTCCAGTACAACTGCATCAAGGCGGCAGACTTCTCCACGGAGCCTGCCCGCACGAAGGAATATCTGGCCCGGGCCAGCGTTTACAGCATGGTCGCTGACGACATTCTGGACGCCATCGACAATGCCGATGAGCTGGCCAATGACGCAAAAAAGCCCGTCGGTGCAGCGAACACCGGCGAGCCTGTAAAGGGATGATGGTTTTCTCAGCCCATCACCCCGATGATATCACAAAATCGGAGGTTTTACAATGAAAGGAATCCTGATCGAACCGGGGAAAGACCCGGTCATCACCACCCTGCCGGACTCATTGCAGGGCATGGAAGCTCTCTTGCAGTGCCCCTGCGAACAGAAGATCCTGCCCCGCACTCCCGCAGTGCTGGTATACGGCATCTATGGGAAGAAGCTGAACCGAACCTATCGCGGCCAGCCTATCTATGGCACCATCCTCTGCTACGGCTTGAAGAACAACCGCCTCGTTCCGATGAACAGGACTTTGCAGGCAGAGATGCTCGACCGCCTGAAGGAATTGGAGGTGCGGGTATGATGCCGACCGGATTGGAAAAGGCCGTTTCCGTAGATGTTACCGCCCTCAGCTTTGACTTCGGCGCAGACGACCAGACGAACGCCCTGCTCCTGCAAGATGCCCAGACCTTTATCACCGGAAATATGGCCCGCGTCATGGCCGCGAAGCACGCCCATGATCTGTGTGCCAACAACAAGAATGGCACATGGGGCAAGTGGTGCGACGTAGTCGGTATTAGCCGGGACACCGGCGACAACATGGTACATATTGCCGAACAGTTCGGCAATATCCAAATCGACGGTCAGTCGATTTTTGATGTTCGTCCCATGAAGTTGCTCTACGCTGCTGCCAGACCCAGCACCCCGGAGCCGGTCAAACAGGCCGTTTTCTCCGGAGATATCACTACTTATAAAGAATATCAGGAACTCATGGCCCAGCTCAAGGCTGAAAAAGAGCGTGCCGACAGTGCCGAAAATCGGTACAACGCCGCCATCACCGATGTGAACAACCTTGCCGAAGCAAACAGCGGTCTGATGAAAACACTTGAAAAAACTCGAAAAGATTTGCGTGGAGCACAAGAAAGCTACACTGTTGCAAAAAATAACGAACTGGCCCAATGCGACCGTCTGAAAGACCTCAAAAAACAGTTGGACGCCGCCGAAACCCGGGAGGAAGAGGCGTGGAAAATGCACGACAAGGCAGAGAACCGCGCCAAAGAAGCTGAAAAGCAGCTGGAAGGCTCCCGCCAGATGGCCGAAGCAGCCAAACGCCGGGCCGACAAGTGGCAGGCTGAAGCCGAAGCCGCCCGGAAGCAGCCCATCGAGGCCGTGGTGGATGAAGAAGAGGTCGAACGGAGGGCGAACCAGAAGGCTCACGATATCGCCGAAGATCTGGCCGCCGATATGACTGCCGACTTGCGGGAGCGATTGGAACAGGCCGCCTCCGGCAGCGAAGAGGACGCACGCAGCGCCTATGATTCGCTCCTGCTGGCCGGTCGAAATCTTATGAATATCTGGCTGATGGCAAAACCTCTCATCTCAAAGATCAAGCCCAGCCAGCGCCAGTTCGTACTGGGCCAGCTCACCCGTCCGGCTCAGCTCATTATAGAGGAGGTAGAAAAATGTCTGTAAAGATCACAGCCCTTGAGGCTGAAAACGTCAAACGCATCAAAGCCGTTGCCCTCACCCCTGCGCCTACCGGCCTCACCCTCGTGGGCGGCAACAACAATCAGGGCAAGACCAGCGTGCTCGACGCTTTGGCATGGGCGCTGGGAGGGGAAAAGTTCCGTCCGGATGCCGCCCAGCGGGATGGTGCCGTCGCCTCGGCCCACCTCCGCGCCACTCTTTCCAACGGCGTCGTGGTGGAGCGCAAGGGCAAGAACAGCAGCCTGACCGTCACCGACCCCACCGGACGCCGCAGCGGACAGCAGCTGCTCAACGCTTTTGTGGAGCCGCTGGCTCTCGACCTGCCCCGTTTCATGGATGCCAGCGACAAGGAAAAGGCCGATATCCTTCTGCGCATCATCGGCATCGGCAATGAATTGAACCTCCGGGATCTAGAGATCAAGAGCATCTACGATAAGCGCACCTTCACCGGCCAGCTGGCCCAGCAGAAAAAGCACTTTGCCGACGAGCTCGTCTCTTACCCGGATGCCCCCGAGCAGCCCCTCAGCGCTTCCGACCTCATCCGCCAGCAGCAGGCCATTCTGGCCCGGAACGGCGAGAATCAGCGCAAGCGCAGCCAGCTGGCAGGATTGGAGAACAAAAGCCGCACTCTCGCACAGCGCCGAGAGCAGCTGGAAGCTGAGCTTGCCCGGCTGACGGAAGAGCAGGCTGCGCTCACCTCTGACCTTTATACCGCTCGCAAATCGGCCGAAAATCTTCAGGACGAATCCACTGCAGAGCTGGAAGCTTCCATTCAGGGCATTGAGGAGACCAACCGGAAGGTCCGCGCCAATTTGGAAAAGGCTCGTGCTGAGGATGAAGCCGCTCAGTATGCCAGCGATTACGACAACCTGACCGAAGCTCTCACCCAGAAACGTAAGGAGCGGATGGCCCTTCTGAACGGTGCCGATCTGCCTTTACCCGGCCTGAGCGTAGAGAACGGTGCACTGACCTACAACGGCAAGCACTGGCGGGATATGTCCGGCAGTGACCAGCTGAAGGTGGCTGCGGCCATCGTCCGACGGCTCAATCCGGACTGCGGCTTCGTCCTGCTGGACAAGCTCGAGCAGATGGACCTCACCACGTTGGAAGAGTTCGGCCGCTGGCTGGAAGCTGAAGGCCTGCAGGCCATCGCCACCCGTGTTTCCACCGGCAGCGAGTGCCAGATCATCATTGAAGACGGCATGGTCAAGGGTGCAGACCTGCCGGTCCTGTCCGCTGCACCTGCTCAGACCAAAACATGGACGAAAGGAGCTTTCTGATGAGCAAGTATTCTATCACGTCCGGGATCATGGATTCTCCGGTCAAAGTCGTGCTGTACGGCCCTGAGGGCATCGGCAAGAGCACATTCGCATCCCATTTTCCGGACCCGGTCTTCATCGACACTGAGGGAGGCACCAAGCGGCTCAACGTAGCCCGCCTGCCCCAGCCTACCAGCTGGGCGATGCTTCTGGATGAGGTGCGGGCGATCCAGCGCGGCGAAGTCCCCTGCGGCACGCTGGTCATTGACACCGCTGACTGGGCCGAGCGTCTGGCCATCAACGCCATCTGCGCAAAAGCCAAAGTGGACGGCCTTGAGGGTTTTGGCTATGGCAAAGGCTACACTTATGTCAAGGAGGAGTTCGGCAGGCTTCTGGATGCCCTCGAAGAGGTTCTGAACAGCGGCCACCATGTGCTGATCCTTGCTCACGCTGCCATCACCAAATTCGAACAGCCGGATGCCGCAGGCAGCTATGACCGCTGGACGATGAAGACCACCAGGCAGACCGAGCCTCTGCTGCGGGAGTGGTGCGATATGCTCCTCTTTGCCAACTATCAGACCATCGTGGAGAAGAGCGGCAGCAGCCCCAACGCCAAGAACAAGGCCACCGGAGGCAAACGGGTGCTCTACACCACCCATCATGCCTGCTGGGACGCCAAGAACCGCTTTGGCCTGCCGGATGAGGTGCCCTTTGAATACGCAAGCATTGCGCATTGCATCACCGGTCAGACTCCTCTGCCGCCTGCCACGCCGAAGCTCGCAGCACCTGCCGAAAAGGATATTCTTCCCCCGCCCAGTGCTCAGGCCGCACCCGCACCGCAGCCTCAACCGGAGCCGACCCGGGAGACTGTGCCTGAAGCCCTGCTGACGCCCGACCTCGTGACACTGGGCATTCCCGAAAATCTGGCCGCACTGATGAGTGCAAACAACGTCACCCCCGAAGAGTTGCAGTTCGTTGTGGGCAAGCGGGGCTATTTCCCGGAAGATATGCCCATCAAGGATTATCCTGCTGACTTCGTGGAGGGTTGTCTGGTCGCCGCATGGCCGCAGGTGCTCCAGATGGTGCTCGACAACCGCGACCTGCCTTTCTGACCAACCCACATATTATAAAGGAGAACACTTATGGCTGACATGAATACCACTACCGACCGCGCCCTTGGCTGGGATGACGAATTTACCAATACCTCGCAGGACTTCGTACTCCTGCCCGAGGACGAATATTACTTTGAAGTCACCGGAATGGAGCGTGCCCGTTTCGAAGGCAGCGCGAAGCTGCCGCCCTGTTCCATGGCAAAGCTGACCCTGAAGGTCTTCGGGGGTGCATTGGGCGATACCACCGTGACCCACCGCCTCTACCTCCACACCAAGACGCAGGGCCTGCTGGGCGCGTTCTTTGAGAGCATTGGCCAGTGCAAGAAGGGCGACACCTTCCGCCCCCGCTGGAACGATGTCGTCGGCTCCAAAGGACGCTGCAAGCTTGGTATCCACGATTACGTCAAAAAGAGCGGCGACCCCGGCCAGAGCAACGAAGTCATCCGTTTTCTGCCGCCGCCTGAGGAAAAGGCCGCACCTTCTCAGGGCTGGACTCAGGGGCATTCTGATGGGAGAAAAACAGTCACTGCGCCCTTATCAGGAATCCTCCCGGGAAAAGATACACGCTGAGTGGGAAAACGGCCGCCTCCGCACCCTGCTGGTGCTTCCCACCGGCACCGGTAAGACCATCGTGTTCGCTTCCGTCGCAGCCGATCAAGTACGGGCGGGCGAGCGGGTGCTCATCCTCGCCCACCGGGGAGAGCTGTTGGAACAGGCAGTGGACAAGCTGCGCCGTTCCACCGGCCTCGGCAGCGTCCAGACCTTGCAGCGCACCGCCCGTCTGGAACGTTTTCCCCGGGACTACTTCGGGACCATCATCATTGATGAAGCTCACCACGCCATCACGGACGGCTACCGCCGCATTCTGGACTACTTCGGCAGTGCCAAGGTGCTGGGCGTGACCGCTACCCCAGACCGTGGGGACATGCGGAATCTCGGCGAGGTGTTCGACTCGCTGGCATACGAGTACAAGCTGACGGATGCCATCAAAGAGGGCTATCTGTGCAAGATCATGGCTCAGACCATCCCGCTCAAGCTGGACATCTCCACCGTGGGATTTACCAGCGGCGACTATTCGCTGGGCCAGCTTGGCACTGCGCTGGACCCCTATCTGGACCAGATCGCCGCCGAAATGGCGACCCGCTGCGTTGGCCGCAAGACCGTGGTTTTCCTGCCGCTCATCAAGACCAGCCAGAAATTCCGGGACCTGCTCAACGCAAAGGGATTCCGGGCCGCAGAGGTCAACGGCCAGAGCGCCGACCGCAAGGAGCTCCTTGCCGACTTTGAGGCCGACAAGTACAACGTGCTGTGCAACTCAATGCTGCTCACTGAGGGCTGGGATTGCCCTTCGGTGGATTGCGTGGTCGTCCTGCGGCCAACCAAGGTCCGCAGCCTCTACAGCCAGCTGGTGGGCCGCGGCACCCGCCTTTCCCCAGGCAAAAAGAACCTGCTCCTGCTCGATTTCCTGTGGATGACCGACCGGCACGAACTTTGCCGTCCTGCGGACCTCGTGTGCGAAGACCGGACTGTAGCCCAGCAAATGACCGAAAATCTGGCCGCGACCGGATGCCCCGAAGAGATCGAGGAAGCCGCAGCACAGGCCAGCGAAGACGTTGTGGCTCAGCGCGAAGAAGCCCTCGCCAAACAGCTGGCCGAACAGCGCCGCAAAAAGGCCAAGCTTGTGGACCCGTTGCAAG
>DCCL01000020.1:343-3798 GCA_002313795.1 Faecalibacterium prausnitzii | reverse complement strand
CAGAAGAAGCGGCCGAACAGAATGGTAAAGCCGCACAGGCCCAGCAGCGAGAGGGCAAAGCTGTCCAGCTGCAGCATCTCCCCTGCGCCGATGCGCAGGAACAGCTGCTTCACGCCGGAAAAGCCGGCCACGAACGCGCCGGGCATGGCAACGAAGAACACTGCCTGGATGGCGGCCCGCAGCCAGGCGCGGTATTTCAGGCTGCGCTGGCGCTGCTGTGCCGCGGTAAGCGGTTTCTTTTCCGTTTGTTCCATTATGCTGCCGCCTTTCCCAGGGCATCTGCCACTGCGTTGATAAGACCTTCCGAGGTCAGAGTCGCGCCGGAAACCGTATCCACCCCGTCGGTGGACTGGGCGGACAGGATCTTGTCCAGCACCGGCAGGGACTGGTTATAGTAGGGTCGGTCCTCACCGTCTGCGCTGACCACAGAGATGTCCGTCAGCTTGCCGTCTGCAATGGTGATGGACACCGTGATGGTGTCGCCAAAGCCGAAGGCGCTGCCCTCATAGGTGCCGTCCTGGAGGCCGCTCTTGGCTTCCTCTTCTTCCTCAGCCTGCACGATGGAGGCGTTGTAGGCGTTCACCTCGTCGATCTGCTGCTGCCGTTCCGCCACAGCGGCGGCGCGGGTCAGAGCAACATTCTGGTACTGCCACAGCACGCCCAGGATCAGCAGCAGATTGAGGGCACGGAGGATAAAATTCAGATGTTTTTTCATATCAGGATTCCTCCTCCGGTTTCGGTTCAGCAGCGAGTGCGGGTTCTGCTGCGGCCTCAGAAGCAGCAGATTCGGCCTGCGGCTCCGAAGAAGCTTCGGTGGAATCTGCAGGGGATTCTGCCGGAGTCTCTGCCGGGGCGGCGGGCTCTTCCGGCACAGAGGAAGCGGCCAGAGCCTGCTGCAGGACATTCTGCACGGCCTCGGTCAGATCTTCGGCGCTATACACGCCGGAAGATGCATCGGCCTCCGGCTTTTTGCCGGTGAACATTGCTTTCAGTGCGGCACGGACACGGGCCAGGAAGGTCGGCTCTTCGTCTGCGCTGGGCAGCACGACGATGTCCGTGACCTCTCCGCCCGATACGGTCACGGAGACGCTCACGTCGCCGTGAGGGCCCCTGCCGGTGCCGGTATAGGTGCCGTCCTGATACTGCGGCGCAGAGGAAGCAGACTGCTCCGTCTCTGCGGGCTGTTCCGGCTGCGGCTCTTCCAGCGGCAGATCGGCGGGCTCCTCCGCATCCGAATCGACTGCGGCCTTTTTCAGCGCGGACTTGACCGCGTTCAGGATGCCGGTGGACGAATAGGTTGCGCCGGAAACGGTATCCACGTCCGGCGTGCCGGTTTCCAGCATGGCCGATACCACCCGGCGGGCACGGGAGAAGTAAGAGGTCGTCTCACCCTCGTGGCTGAGGATCTCAATGTCCGTGATGGTGTCGTTGGCAATGGTGACCTGCACCGTGATGGGGCCGCCAAAGCCCTGGGCAGAACACGTATAGACACCGTCACGATAGGCAGACGGCGGGGTGAATTCTTCCACGACCGGCGGCTCGGTGGGCGTTTCCTGCTTCGGCGGGGCCGGGTTGATGACTTCCTCTCCGGTCAGGGCGTTCTGGATGGCACCCAGAATGCCGCGGGAGGTGTAAGTAGCCTCGGATACAGCGTCCACTTCCCAGGTCTGGCTGTCCAGCACAATACTCAGCAGCCGTTTGGCGCGGCGCAGAAAGGCGTAAGTCTCGTGGGAAGCGTCCAGGATCTGGACATCGGTGATGACGCCGTCAGCCATGGTCACCTGCACCTTGACCGGGCCGCCGTAGCCGCGGGAGGAACCGGTGTAGACGCCGTCTTCATAGGGCAGCTTGGGCAGGGCCTCTTCTTCCTCTTCCACGGAGGATGCGGCGGCCTCGCTGGAAGCAGCCGGCGGCGTCAGGCGCTCGGGCACAGCGGCCAGCACGGGGCTGTTGTTGGGCAGCGTGGCCAGCACCGCAGCAGCGACCACGGCGGCCGGCACCAGCTGGACCAGCGGGCACAGCTTTTTGAATGAACTCATACAAAATTCTCCTCGGACACGGAAAACAAGGTCACCCCTGTTTCAGGAGCGACCTTGTTGGTATTCCAGATGATGAATGGAACGGATGCGGGGCTTAGACAGCCTGCAGGTTGTTCAGAGCCTCGGTCAGGTGCGTGACCTGCTCCAGAGCAGCAGCCTTGTACAGGGTGGGCTTTGCCAGCAGCTCAACGCTCTCGTCCAGCTCGGTCTCCAGGTTTGCCCAGCTTGCAGCAGTGTACTGAGACTTGACCTTGGCCTGAGCCTGGTCGACCACAGCCTGCAGAGCAGCGCGGTCAGAAGCATCAGCCAGCTCCTGCTTTGCAATGTTGTCGCTGGTGACCTGGACCTTGACCACGGTGTCAGCATAGCCCAGAGCACGGATGGTGATGGTCCAGTAACCGGTGCCGTCGGTGCCTTCCGGGAACTGTGCACGCAGAGAATCGGTCAGGCCCAGCTGGATGCCCATGGACTTGTGCATCCAGTTGTCGGCTGCGAACTTGGTGCCGTAAGTAGCCTTTGCATTGGTGTAGGTGCTGTCATCGCCGTAGTAGGTCCACACGACGGACTGCATACGGGAGCCCAGCTCGCCGTAGTTGCCGGTCAGGTCCACACGGATGGTCTCGCCGAAGCTGCCGACATCATCGCCGCTGCGCACGGTCACGACCAGGCCGTCAGCGGTCTGCTGCTCAACGCCCTCGATGCCGGAACCGGTGCCGTTGTGAGCAGCAGAGAAGGTGTAGCCGTCGCCGCTCTTGGTAGCGTACTTCAGGCCGTTGGTGTTGGCATCAACAGCAGCGGTCAGAGCATAAGAAACGAGCTTGTTCTCAGAGTAGCCGCCGACCAGCTGACCGCCGTTCTGCACGGTAGCGTACTTGGAGCAGAAGTCTGCCAGATCAGAGGTGGCAACGCGCACAGGCACATACTTAGTGCCGCTGATCTCGTAGTGATCCATCTTAACGGTAGAACCGTCAGCCTTGGTGATGGTACCACGGTTCCAGCCGTAAGCAGTGCCGTCAGCCAGATAGAAGATCTTGCCATCATCGGACCAGTGAGAAACAGTGTAAGTAGTACCATCCACAGCGTAGATGGTAGCGACCTGCTGGAAGCTGCCGCGGTGCAGGCCATGGTTGGCGGTAGCGCGGGAAACAGCATCGAAAGCACCCTTGTCGTGCTCATCGTGGCTGTCCAGCTGGTCGCTGGCAGCGGTGCTGCCGGCGGCGTAAACGCCCTCGTTTGCCCAGTACTCGTCCCAATCCAGGGCGGCGTACAGGTAGGTGTACTGCTTGCCAGTCAGAACGTTCACGATCTGCTGCAGGCAGTTCTCAGAATCATCGGGTGCAGCTGCAAATGCGCTCATGGTGGCCAGGCTCATGACCATTGCCATGGACAGAAGCAGTGCAATCAGTTTCTTCGGTT
>DCCL01000020.1:0-329 GCA_002313795.1 Faecalibacterium prausnitzii | reverse complement strand
TTTCATGAAAACACTCCTTTCTTATTTGAACGGCCGAATTTTGTTAGACAAAGCTAACTTTTTGCGCACTGAATTTTGCGATAAAATGTAAGAAACAGACGACAAAAGTTTGCTCATACTAACTTAAAACAAAAAAGAAAATTCCCTTCCCCTCGCAAGAGAACGGACTTCCTCGGTCTCGTTCGTAATCACTAACCGACGGACCTATTATAGTGGAACAGATTCCCAGTTGTCAAGAGGGTTTCGGGGATTTTTTAAAGGGAGTTACAGCTCCCCGGTTTTCAGCTTGTCCAGCACGGCGTACAGGCTGGGGCATTCTGCCGTATAAA
>DCCL01000068.1:1389-3527 GCA_002313795.1 Faecalibacterium prausnitzii | reverse complement strand
TCAAAATACTTGTAGAAGGTGGGCATATCGTGGCCCAGCTCGTCCAGTTTGAGGAGGGTGTCGTGGAGGTACTTGAACTCGAAGTGGGTGGTCAGCAGGCCGCCCGCCACGTCATCCGCCGGGTGCTGGATGGGACAGAAATCGTAGATCTCATAGGTGTCCGGCACGACGACCATGCCGCCGGGGTGCTGACCGGTGGTGCGCTTGACGCCGGTGCAGCCCAGTGTCAGGCGGTTCTCCTCCGCGTGGTTGACCGTTCTCCCCCGCTCATCCAGATATTTTTTGACATAGCCATAGGCCGTTTTATCCTGAATGCCGGATACTGTGCCGGCCTTGAACACGTTGGCCTTGCCAAACAGCTCCTCGGTATAGCGGTGGACGTTGGACTGATACTCACCCGAGAAGTTCAGGTCGATATCAGGTTCCTTGTCGCCGTAGAAGCCAAGGAAGGTCTCAAAGGGGATGTCGTGACCGTCCACCAGCATCCGGGTGCCGCACTCGGGGCAGTTCTTATCCGGCAGGTCAAAGCCGTCGTCTACGCTGCCGTCGGTGATGAACTCGCTGTACTTGCACTTGGGGCAGCGATAATGGGGCGGCAGGCTGTTGACCTCCGAAATGCCGGAGAAGTGGGCCACAGCCGACGAGCCGACCGAGCCACGGCTGCCCACCTGATAGCCGCCCGCATTGGAGTAGGCTACCAGTTTGACCGCAATGACATACAGGACGGCGTAGCCATGGCCGCAGATGGAATCGAGCTCTTTCTGGAGCCGCTTTTCTACGATCTCGGGCAGAGGGTCGCCGTAATCCCGCTTGGCGTGCGCCCAGGTGGCATCGCGAAGCTGCTGTTCTGCGCCCTCGATGCTGGGCGGATAGGTGCCGCGCGGGATGGCACGGACATTGTTGTCGATGCTGGCCGCGATCTTGCGGGGATTGGTCACAACGATCTCATAGGCTTTTTCTTTAGGCAGGTAACTGAACTGGTTCAGCATATCCTCCGTGGTGCGGTAGAACAGAGGCGGCTGGTTGTCCGCATCCTTGAAGCCGTTGCCCGCCTGCAGCACAGAGCGGTAGATAGCGTCCTCCGGTTCCGTGAAGTGAACGTCACCGGTAGCAATGACCGGCTTGTGCAGGTCTTCACCCAGCTTGATGACGGTGCGGTTGAAGTTCTTGATGACCTCTTCGCTCTCCACTTTGCCTTCCCGCACCATATAGGCATTGTTGCCCAAAGGCTGGACTTCCAGCACATCGTAATAGGAGGCAATTTTCTTCAATTCCTCATAGGAGCGTCCTTCTACGATAGCACGATAGAGCTCGCCCGCCTCACAGGCCGAGGTCAGGATGAGGCCGTCCCGGTACTTGTTCAGCAGGCTGCGGGGCACACGGGGCTTTTTGAAGAAGTAGTTGACATGGGCCTCGCTGACGATCTTATAGAGGTTCTTCAGGCCCATCTGGTTGCGCACCAGAATGATGAGATGGAAATACTTCTTCCGCAGGACTTCCCGGTTGCCGCCGAGACCGGTGTTGATGCCGCTGACCATCGTGACCTGCTTTTCTTCCAGATCTTTCAGCATGACACAGAAGATGCGGCCCAATGCCGCCGAATCCTCACAGGCCCGGTGGGCTTCGTAGGCGGGAAGCTCCAGATGTTTGTTGATCGTCCCCTGCTTATAGTTGTGCAGGCCGGGGTACATGGCCTGCGCCATAGTCAGGGTATCGATATAGGTGGGCTCGAACTCAATGCCGCTCCGCTTGGCCGCGGCACGCAGGAACCGGATATCGAAGGAGTGGGCATTGTGGGCCACAAGGATACGCCCGCCTACAAAATCGAGGAACGCTTTCAGCGCGTCTGCCTCACTGGGGGCATCTGCCACCATTTCATTGGTGATGCCGGTCAGCTCGGTGATCTTAGGGGTGATTGGTTTGCCCGGCTTGACAAAGGTATCAAATTCCTCCACCACCTCACCGTTCCGGACGATGACTGCACCGATCTCCGTCAGGTACTCTACGCCGGGGTCAAGGCCGGTGGTCTCGGTATCGAAGACACAGAACTCCCCATTCAGCGGCTCATCCTTGACGCCATAGACGCAGGGGATCATGTCATCGACGAAATAGGCCTCGCAGCCGTAGATGAGCTTGAA
>DCCL01000068.1:0-1283 GCA_002313795.1 Faecalibacterium prausnitzii | reverse complement strand
ACGCCGTGGTCGGTGATGGCAATGGCCGGATGACCCATCTGGTGGGCCAGTTTGACGATGCCGCCCGGGTCGCAGAACGCATCCATGCTGGACAGCTTGGTATGCAGGTGCAGCTCTACCCGCTTGACAGGGGCATTGTCTTCCCGCTTTTTGCGCTCCACGAAGAGGACATCGTAGGGCCAGACGATATAATCGTGCTCGTACTTATCATAAGAGCAGTCGCCTCGCACCACAACGGTGGTGCCCTTGGGGATGGATTCCCACTTGGAGCAGTCCTCCCCTTCCTGCGCGCGGATCTTCAGGTTGATGGAGCCGGTGTAGTCGGTGATGGAGACTGTATAGATCTTGCGGAAGTTGCCCTTCACCTCGGTGAAGAACACATCGCCCCAGATCATGCACTTGCCGCCCTCGCCGCCCAGGTCTTTGAGGGGAGTGAGGTTCTTGGGGGTGAACATTTTGCCGTGGAAGATGGTAACGGGCTTGTCCGTAAGGTCAAGGCCCTCCACTTTGATGGAAGGAGCGGTGTTTTTCTTCTCAAATTTGACCACGGGCGGTGCGATTTTGCGTTCCAGCTTCTCTTCCATCTGCCGCTGTTCGGCCTCGCCCACGCTGCTTTCCAGCGTCACTTTAGGCTTGACGCCGGTATGGGCCGCGATGCGCTCTGCCAGCAGCCGTTCGAACTGCATCTCCTGCAGGAACTTGGTACCATGGCAGACGCCGATGGTGATATTCTGCCCGGTGATGGTGATACGGCTGCGGTCAAGGAAGCCGTTGATGGGCACGCCGTCCCGTTTCATCTCCTCCATCAGCTCCCGGAGGGCAGCTTCGTCCAGCGTCGCATAGCCGAAGAGGTTATTTATTTTCAGCTCAAAGCCTTCATAGTCGGGAGCCAGCGAGGCCAGCAGCCGCGCGCACAGCCCCTTGTCCAGCGGGGCGGCACTGCGCAGCGTGAAAATGACCTGCCGCTCCTGCCGCAGCATCCAGGCGTGCTCAACGACCACGCGGCCAAAACTGGCCGCAAAGTCCGGGTCCGCCATAAACTGCGGCCATAACTGGGAAACAAGTGGTGTCACAGTGGTACTCCTTTTTTATCGCAAGTCAAAAATCAGTGCAGCAGCGAAACAGCATCGTTGCTATACTGGCAAATTACAGCACAAACTGCCGCGCCCTCTTTGAAAAGGACGCAGCAGCAGGTTTTTATCAAATCATTTAAGTTCTTCTGTCCGGAAGACCTGATAACCTTCGTAATGGTAGCTGGCATCAATGCCCTTCATATAGACTTC
>DCCL01000021.1 GCA_002313795.1 Faecalibacterium prausnitzii | reverse complement strand
CGTGCCCCCGCGCCTCGGAAGTAGCGGGTACTTTTCTGGTTCTCTTTTGGTACGCAAAAGAGAACGTAGCCTGAGATAAAGATGCCACTGTGCAATGAAGAAAAAAGAGAAGAAAGGAATTTTCTCTTATGGAAAAAAATATCGCTGTCATCTGGGGCGACTGCTCTAGCCCCGAGATCGTAAAACAGACTCTCCGCGTCCTCGATAAGGTGGCCGAAAAGTACGGCCATACCTTCCATTATACCGCCGCCGCCATGGGCGGTGAGGCCATCGATAAGTACGGCGACCCGCTGCCCCAGCATGAACTGGATAAATGCCTTGCCGCTGACAGCGTCCTGCTGGGCGCTGTGGGCGGCCCCAAGTGGGAAGGAATGCCCGGCGATAAGCGCCCCGAGAAGGGCCTGCTCCGCCTCCGCGCCGGTATGGGCCTCTACTCCAATAATCGCCCCGCCAAGATCTGGCCCCAGCTGGCTCCCGCCAGCCCCCTGAAGCCGGAGATCGTGGCCAAGGGCATCGACTTCATCATCGTTCGTGAGCTCATCGGCGGCGTGTACTTTGGTAAGCATGAGACATACACTCTGGAAAACGGCGAAAAGCAGGCTGTGGATACTATGCCCTACTCGGAGCATGAAATCGAGCGCATTGGCCGCATCGGCTTTGAGACGGCCATGAAGCGCCGGAAGAAGCTCTGCTGTGTGGATAAGGCCAACGTGCTGGACACCAGCCGCCTGTGGCGCGCTGTCATGCACCGCCTGCAGGCCGAGTATCCCGAGGTGGAGTACAGCGAGATGTTCGTGGACAACTGCGCCATGCAGGTGGTCAAGGACCCCAGCCAGTTCGATGTCATCGTCACCGAGAATATGTTCGGCGATATCATCTCCGATGAGGCTTCCATGATCACCGGCTCCATCGGCATGATCCCTTCCTCCTCTCTGGGCGACGGCACCCGGGGCCTGTATGAGCCCATCCACGGCTCCGCCCCCGACATCGCCGGCAAGGACATCGTGAACCCCACCGCCTGCATCCTCTCCGCCGCTATGATGCTGCGCTACTCCTTCGGGATGACTGAGGAAGCCGACGCCATCGAGAATGCCGTGAACAAGGTGCTGGACAAGGGCCTGCGCACTGCCGACAACATGAGTGAGGGCTGCACCTGCCTGGGTTGCACCGCCATGGGCGACGCCATCCTTGCAGAAATTTAAAAATTTTGGGAAAAGTATAAAATAGAGTGGTAATGGAAAGCCGCCTCTCACGCTTTGGTGAGGGGCGGCTTTTGCGGTACGGAGGGAAGTCATAGTGACAAAATAATAAGAGGGTATTGTTGCATAGTGCTGAAAAAAGAAAAAATGAGGGAATGCAGTTGACATTTTTATACAGGGAAGGGTAAAATCTTCTCAAAGAGACAAAGTTGTTCCGGAAAATAAGGAGGCAAATTATGAGACATATGAAAAAACTGGTCGCAGTTCTGCTGACTGCGGTGATGGTGCTGACCATGCTGACCGCCTGCGGCGGTAGCGGTGGTGGAAGTTCTAGTGGAATGAGTGGAGTGTTCAACTTTACAGCAGCAGAACTGACTCAGAAGCTCAATACGGATATGAAGAGCAATGCTCGGTATGACAGTAACCTCGGTTTGCAACAGCGATGAATGCTGCTATGTCCGCGACAGCAGGACTCACAAAGGAAGAGGCAGAGCGGGTCGCAGAATCGATTATGACGAGTGCGGGCTTTGCAGACAGTGATTGCGCAACAACAGTTATTGAGAAAAATTCGACGGTTGAAGAAGCTGCGAGTGGCTTGGAAGATTCTATAGAGAAAAATAATCTTTCGCTGAACAATAAAACGATTGGCTATGCAGGCGCACAGCTTAAAGGAAATGGCAATTATTATATGCTCTTTATCATAATTCAGTAAAATCTTTATCGACGAAAGCCGCCGTACAGTGTGAATGCTGTGCGGCGGCTTTTGCTGGGCCGGAAAATACGGGAAATCGGGATTGACGGACAGCAGGGAATGCTGTATCATATAAATATAACAGAAACTTCCAATGAATCAGGAGGGAGCTTTATGAAAAATATCAGAAAAATAACGGCCATCCTGCTGGCCGCAGTGATGGCTCTGACCATGCTGACCGCCTGCGGCGGTGGCAGTGGTTCGTCTCGCACCGAGAAAGAGCGGTATGTGGCGGGCATCAATGATTACTTGAATCATAGTCCTTCACTGCGAAGGCTAAAGTCATATCGGCAGAAGAAAGCCGCCGTACAGTGTAAAGCTGTGCGGCGGCTTTTGTTCATGATGACGATAAAAACAGCAAGAAAAAATGACCGCCTTCAAGTCCCAAGCCTGAGCGGTCATTTTCTTTTGACGAATCTGGTAAAGGGCTGGTCGTTTACAGACACAGCGCCTTTCCGTTTGTGGGATAGTTCAATTCCGGATGCTTGCCAAGCAGATTGGGTGCCAGTCGGCAGACATAACAATGTTTGCAAATTCCCCTGTCGGCCTTAAACCGTGAAATAGATTCATTTGACAAATCAATTTGTGTAAACTATACTAAATCCTGTCTTTAACATTGATAAACAGCTCTGCCTGCCGGGCTTCTGCACTGGGGCGGGCGGGAATGATAAAAAGAGATAGGATGGGAAATGATATGCTGACACTGGATAAGATCTACCACGCCGCCTTTGTCCTCAAGGACGTTGCCCGCAAGACTGACCTCATCGAGGCCCCCAGGCTCTCGAAGGACTGCCAGCTCTACCTCAAGACTGAGAATCTGCAGGTGACGGGCAGCTTCAAGGTGCGAGGCGCTTATTATAAGATCAGCCAGCTCTCCAAGGAGGAGAGTGAAAAGGGTGTCATCGCCTGTTCTGCAGGCAACCACGCACAGGGCGTGGCACTGGCTGCTACCCGCCGCGGCATCAGGAGCATTGTCTGTATGCCGGACGGCGCTCCCATCATGAAGGTGGAGAACACCAAAAACCTCGGCGCAGAAGTCTGCCTCGTGCCCGGCACCTACGACGATGCCCACGACAAGGCTGTGGAGCTGCAGGAAGAGACCGGCATGACCTTCATCCACCCCTACGACGATGAGCAGGTCATTGCAGGTCAGGGCACCATCGGCCTTGAGATCCTCGACCAGCTGCCGGATGTGGATGCCGTCATCGTGCCTGTGGGCGGCGGCGGACTCATCTCCGGTGTGGCCTTTGCCATCAAGAGCCTGAAGCCGGAGGTCAAGGTCTACGGCGTGCAGGCTGAGGGTGCACCCAGTATGTACCGCTCTCTCCATGAGCACAAGTATCAGACCCTCTCTTCCGCTTCCACCTTTGCGGACGGCATTCAGGTCAAGACCCCCGGCGAGCTGACCTATAAGCTCTGTGAAGAGTATGTGGACGATATCGTCACCGTCACCGAGGACGAGACCGCAGCCGCTATCCTCTCCCTGATGGAAAACCAGAAGCTGGTGGCCGAGGGCGCAGGCGCTGTGCCTGTGGCAGCGGCCCTCTTCCACAAGCTGCCCATCGAGGGCAAGAAGGTGGTCTGCCTGGTCTCCGGCGGCAACATCGATGTGAACATCCTCAGCCGTGTCATCACCCGCGGTCTGGTCATGAGCGGCCGCAAAGCCAACCTGACCATCGCCCTTGAGGATAAGCCCGGCCAGCTTCAGCAGGTGGCAAGCATCGTCGCCCGCTGCGGCAGCAACGTGGTGTCTGTGCAGCACGATGGTTCGGACCCCAACATGCCCATTTCCAGCTGCTTCCTGAAGCTGACGCTGGAGACCCGCGATGCGGCTCAGATCGAGCAGATCCGCGCAGAGCTGACCAAAGAGGGCTTCCAGCTTGTAAGCGAACGCGTATAATAGAGAGGAGAAAGTACAATGAAAGTCGTATCTACTTCCAACGCACCCGCCGCCATCGGCCCGTACAGCCAGGCACTTGACCTGGGCAACCTGGTGTTCGTGTCCGGCCAGATCCCGGTGAATCCTGCCACCGGCAAGATGGCGGATACTGTTGAAGAGCAGGCCGCCCAGAGCTTGGCAAACCTCAAGGCCATTCTGGCGGAAGCTGGCCTGACCATGGCCAATGTGGTCAAGACGGTCATCTTCCTGGCCGATATCAATGACTTTGCTGCGGTGAATGCCGTGTATGCGAAGGCGTTCAGCGAGCCGTTCCCGGCCCGCAGCTGCGTGCAGGTGGCCGCTATCCCCAAGGGTGCCAAGCTGGAAATTGAGTGCATCGCAGTGCGCGAGTGATACCAGAAAAAACTATAAAATAAAAGGCAGTGTCCATTTGGATACTGCCTTTTTGCTGTACTGTCTTTATAGGGAAAACGTTATTTCTGCACGCCGGCCTCGCACTGTTCGATGAACTGCTTGGCCACGCGGGGGCTGCGCCCGCCGGCACGGATGGCGAAGGCTTCAGCCTTGACCAGCAGCTCGTCCATGGGCATCTGGATGTGATGCTGCCTGGCCAGCTCTGCAAGGATGGTTTCGAACCGTGCCTTTTCTGGCCGCTGGAAGGTGACCGTCAGGCCAAAACGGGCGGAAAGGCTCATCAGCTCCTGCCGGGTGTCGGCTTCGTGGATGTCGTCGCCGGTGCGGTCGGTCAGGGTCTCCTTGATGAGATGGCGGCGGTTGGAAGTGGCATAGACTGCGATGTTCTTGGCGCGCCCGCCCACGCTGCCTTCCAGGATGGCCTTCAGCGCAGCAAAATTGTCATCGTTGGAGGTAAAGCTCAGATCATCGATGAACAGGATGAACTTGAGCGGGTTGGCTGCCAGACGGTCCATCAGGTCGGGGATCTGGTAGAGCTGGTTCTTCTTGACCTCCACCAGGCGCAGGCCCTCGGAAGCAAACTCGTTGGCAATGGCCTTGACCGAACTGGATTTGCCGGTGCCGGCGTCGCCGTACAGCAGCACATTGTTGGCGGGCATCCCGGCCAGCAGGGCCCGGGTGTTGGCAATGACCTTCTCCCGCTCCTTCTCATAACCAGGCAGCTCGGAGAGGCGCTGGGGGTCGGGATACTTGACCGGTACCAGCTGGCCGTTCTCCACGGTAAAGACATGGTGTTTGGCAAACATGCCGTAGCCCTTTTTGCCCACTTCGCTCATGCGCTGGGCATAGGCGGCAGGCAGATCGATGCGGGCGGTTTCCCACCGGGGCAGGAATGCAAGCTCCTGGAGCTGCCTGCCATTGGCACCGGCAGCTTCCAGCAGCTCGTCCAGCGTCAGGCTGCACAGCTGCTGCAGAAAGGCCAGCTCGCTGTCCAGTGCGGTCTGCAGCGGGGCGGAAAGGAAACCGGCAGCAGCCTGCCGCACACAGACGGTCTCGGCCTCCAGCACGGCAGCACTCAGGTAATCGCCCCAGTTGGTGGTGTGCTCAAACAAAGCCGCTTCAAATTCAGCAACGGCACCGCACACCGCCCCCATGCCGGGGGTGCCGGCGTCCATGCGGTCGGTCAGGTCCACCAGCCTGCCGATGACCGGGTCATCCAGCAGGGAGCGGAAGATCACAAGCCCGTGCATCCGGGCGTTCCATTCTCTCAGTTTCATAAATCCTGTCCTCAATAGAAAAACATACTCTTTCCCGCGCAAAAAAGCGCGGATACTAAAAGTATACAGCGCAAATCCGGCGGGCGCAAGAGGTGTTCAAATCCCTTCATGTTTGAGCCGATTCAGGAGACAAATTGTCGATTGACAAAAGCCCGATTTATAGTATAATTTACATCAACAAATGCGCAGATGGGAAAAAGTACCGCACGATCCCAACTTTTCAGAGAGCTGCCGGTTGCTGCAAGGCAGGAAGCGTTTTGTGCGGGAAGTCGTCCCGGAGCAGCCTGTTGAACGGATGCTGAAAAAGCGTCCCTGTAAGCAGCGCCGGTTGCCGCAGCCGTTAGCGTGCAGGACTTTGCTGGAAGTCCGTGAGTGGGTGCGGAAGATGCCGCACCAACGAGAGTGGTACCGCAGAG
>DCCL01000137.1:453-4925 GCA_002313795.1 Faecalibacterium prausnitzii | reverse complement strand
GTGCGGCGGATCTCCTTGGGGATCACCACCCGTCCCAGCTCGTCGATGCGGCGCACGATGCCTGTTGCTTTCATGCTGTTCATTCCCTCCGTTCTGGTTTCCTTGCAATTGGCTCTTACCCTAGTATCTGTCATAGCGGGAAATTTATACCTCTCCCTGTTCAAAACCGCCGCCCTGCGTTGCGCACGTGGAAAAGTTCTGGTACAATAAAGCCACATTCTCTGAAAGGCCGGTGTTTTCCATGCAGCAGATCCTTATTCTGGGCGGCGGTGCCTCCGGGCTGGCGGCAGCCCTTTCCGCCGCCGAAGCCGCACCCTCTGCCCGGGTCACGATCCTTGAGCGCAGCCCGAAGCCGGGCAAAAAGCTTCTGGCCACCGGCAACGGCCGCTGCAATCTGGACAACACCGGCATCGCCCCGGAACGGTACTTCACCGCCGACCCGGCCGCGCTGCTGCCCCTGCTGGATGCGGTAAACGCCGCCGACCCGCTGGGCTGGATGCAGGCTCACGGCCTGTACACCCGCACCGACGAGGCCGGGCGGGTGTACCCTTATTCCAATCAGGCGGCGGATGTGCTGGCTCTGCTGGAGCACCATCTGAACCGGCGTCACGTGCAGGTGCGCACCGGCTGCATGGTGCGCACCCTGAGCCAGAGCCGGGGCGGCTATGCGGTGCAGTTTGAAACCGAGAGCGGACCCGAGACCCTGCATGCAGACGCCGTCATCTGCGCCATGGGCGGCGAGGCGGGGCCGCAGTTCGGCACCGACGGCTTCGGCACCCGGTTTGCCGCTCAGTGCGGCGGCAAGGTGGAGCCGCTGTACCCCTGCCTGACCGCTTTGCAGTGCGCAAAGCCGGACAAATCGCTGGCGGGCATCCGTGCCAAAGCGGGCGCAAGCCTGCTGGACGGGGAGCGCGTTCTCGCCGCGGAGAGCGGCGAAGTGCAGTTCACCGACTACGGGCTCTCCGGCATCTGCATCATGCAGCTGTCCGGCCTGCTGGCCCCAGGCCGCGGCCCGAAGCGCCCTGCCGTGGAACTGGATTTGTTCCCGGCGTTGAGTGAGGCCGCCCTTGCCGGGCTGTTTACCGCTCATGCCGCACAGACCGCAGGGGAGAGCCCTGCCGATTTCTGGGTGGGCCTGCTGAACGCAAAGCTGGGCCGGGCGCTGTGGTCTGCCGCCGGACTGGCACAGACTGCCCCGGCACCCCTTTCCGCCGGGCAGTGGCAGAAGCTGGCCCGCACCGCCAAGCATTGGCGCTTTGAGGGGCTGACCCCCTGCGGCTGGCGGCAGGCACAGGTGACCGGCGGCGGGCTTGCCCTGCGGGAAGTGGACGAGCACTTCCAGTTCAAGGGCTGCCCGGGGCTGTATTTTGTGGGCGAAACGCTGGACTGCACCGGCACCTGCGGCGGATTCAACCTGCACTGGGCCTTCGGCAGCGGCCTGGTGGCCGGGCGGAGCGCCGCAGCACGGCGGAAAAAGAAAAAATAAAGAAACAACGCGCCATCCTCTCAAAAGGTGGCGCGTTGTGTTTTACTCTTCCATCTGCTTTGCGAGGAAGGCGGCGGCAACCGAGACGGCTTTCTGCTGTGCAGGGTCGGGCCGGGCGGAGCGATCCTCCGTCAGCAGGCCCACAGACCCGATGACGTCCCCTGCCGCCACGATGGGCGCGGCGCACAGCAGCGCCCGGGTGCTGCCCTCGCAGGGCAGAACGGCACGGTCCGTGCTGCCGTCATGGTCAAAGGGCTTGCGGCTCTCCATCAGCTTTTCCAGCGGCTGGCTCACGCTGTGGTCGGTCAGCTCCCGGCGGCCGGAACCGCTCACGGCAAGGATGTGGTCCTGGTCTGACACAAAGGCCGTGAGGGCAAAGGTGCGGCTGAGCACATCCGTATACTGTGCGGCGGCGTTGCCCAGCTCCCCGATGGGCGAATACTTCTTGAAGATCACCTCGCCGTCTCCGGTGGTGAAGATCTCCAGCGGGTCGCCCCGGCGGATACGCTGGGTGCGGCGGATCTCCTTGGGGATGACCACCCGGCCCAGCTCGTCGATGCGGCGCACGATGCCTGTTGCTTTCATGGTGTGTTTCCTCCTTTGTTTCCATTCAGCGGGTATTGTCCCTAGTATCTGTCAAAAGGGGGAATTTATACCGTGTGCAGGGCACCGCAAGAAGAAACTGCAAATGCAGGGCAGGACGCCCCTCTTGAAAACGGAACATCCTTTCGATATAATTTTACATTGGAGAGTATTGGAAAAAGGAGGAAGCCCCGTATCATGAGTGATTTGCTGTGGTCTGAACATGAAGCTGAGTTCCAGCAGGTTGTGGATGCCGCATACCGGTATGAATGCACCGCCTACCCGGAGTATTATGCACACCTCAGCCCCAAGGTAGAGCGCATCATTTACCGCGATACCCGCTATAACGCCGATTTTCTGTACACGTCCTGCCTGCTGCAGGATGACCGGGTGATGGAAGATTACGCCCGCTGGCTGTATGTGCTGCTGGCTTCCATCCTGAAAGACCGCCAGCTGCCCACCACCACGGCAGAGTATGTGGCGGACAACTTTGTGGCCCTGCGCCACGGCGTGGAGGCCGCTGCCCGCGAAGAGGCAAAGCCCCGCCTGCGGCATCTGCTGGATGTTGCCGTGGCAAGCGTGGCAGCGGCAGCCAAAGAGCCGCTGCCGGAGAAGATCCCGGAGCACCCCTGCCGCTATGAGCCGCAGGTGCAGGCCTACATGGACAGCCTGCTGCGAAAGGACAGCCGCAAGTCCATGCTGCTGGTCAGGCAGTTCACCGAGCAGGGCATCCCGCTCAACGACCTGTACGTGGAGATCCTGGCCGAGAGTATGCGCCGGGTGGGCCAGCTGTGGCACACCAACCGGATCACCGTGGATACCGAGCACTACTGCACCTCGGTCACCCAGATGGCCATGGCGCAGATGTACCCCGGCCTGTTCGATACCGCCCGCCGCAACCGCACCCTGCTGTGCGCCTGCCCGGGCAACGAGCTGCACGAAATGGGTGCCCGCATGGTGGCGGACCTGTTTGAGAACGACGGCTGGGACAGCATCTATCTGGGCGCTGCCGTGCCGGAAGATTCTCTGCTGGAAGCTGTGCGCGAGAACGAGCCTGACCTTATTGCTCTGTCTGTGACCATGCCGCAGCACCTGATGCCCTGCAGAGATGCCGTTCTGGCCCTGAAAAAAGCCTTCCCAGACTGCAAGGTGGCCGTGGGCGGCCGTGCCTTTCAGGTCGCGGACGGACTGTGGAAGCAGTGGCCCGTGGATGTTTATGCACCCGATGCCCGGGACCTGTTGAAGGAAGCGGATGCCTTATTTGCCTGATGAACGATGAAAAAGTACGCGATCTTTCTCTGTGATGCGGAGTGGCGCATCCTGAAAACGCTGCATCTGGACCCGGGTTCGCCCCAGCCGGAGAAATATCTGACTGCCTCGCTGGCGGACCCGTCTGTCCTGCAGGAACTGCCTGCACAGAACCAGCAGGCGCTCACACTGCGCCTGCGCAACGGGCAGATGGTACCGGCCATTCTGTGCCGCTACCCGAAGCGCTGGCTGGTGTTCCTGGTAGAGGTGAGCAGCCAGGAGGACTTTGTCACGTTTTCCACGGTATACATGCGCTGCACCGCCTGGGCGGAGGAAGCGTTCCGGGAGTACCAGGACGGCTACTTCCAGATCCAGCAGATGAACAACCGGCTCATCAACTCGCAGCGGGCGCTGACCCAGAGCAACCGGCGGCTGAAGCGCGCGCTGGATGATATCCGGCAGGCCAATGACCTCATCACCCTGCTGGAACAGGATGAGCAGACCGGCCTGCTGCGTGCACCGGCCCTGCACCGCCGGGCCAACCAGAAGCTCTCGGCAGAGCCGGGGAGGACATTTGACTTCATCGCGCTGGAGATCCACTCCCTGCGCATGGTCAACGAACTGTTCGGGCATAAGATGGGCAGCCGCCTGCTGCAGGATGCGGCCCTGTTTCTGGGCGGCATCCCCGGGATGGAGCAGGGGCTGCTGGGCCACTTTGCAGGCAATGCGTTCCTGGTGTTTGCACCCGGTGAACTGCGGCTTTATGAAACCATCCAGCAGGAGCTGACGGCCTATCTGAAAGGCTATCCGCTGCCGGCACAGCTGCGGGTGCGGATGGGCATCTGCACTGCGGCAGGCGGTACGGCATCCTCAGAAGAAATGTATGACCGCGCCCGGCTGGCGCTGGACAGCATCCAGGGCAAGCCCGAGGAGACACGGGCCTTTTTTACCGATGAGCTGCACGAAAAACTGCTGCTGCAGCACAGGGTGCTGGACAGCCTGCCCGAGGCCATCCGGAACGGGGAAGTGCAGCTCTATCTGCAGCCCAAAGTACAGCTGACGGATGGTGCCGTCATCGGTGCGGAAGCGCTGGTGCGCTGGTTCCACCCGGAACTGGGGTTCATCTCCCCGGCGGTGTTCATCCCGGTGCTGGAAG
>DCCL01000137.1:0-421 GCA_002313795.1 Faecalibacterium prausnitzii | reverse complement strand
CCATCTACCCGCTGGATCGCTTTATCTGGGAAAAGGCCTGCGAGGTGCTGCACAAGCGCGACCTGCAGGGCCTGCCCAAACTGCGGGTGTCGGTCAATGTGGCCCGCAACGATTTTTACCAGCCCGACCTGCTGGAATTTCTGGAACACCTCATCAAGACCTATGAGCTGGAGCCGGACCAGCTGCGGCTGGAGATCCTGGAACGCGCCTATGTGAACGATTCTGCCCGCCTGCAGCAGGTGCTCACGAGCCTGCGGGAGCATGGCTTCTGCATTGAGATGGACGATTTCGGCGTGGGGGAATCCTCGCTGGCGATGCTGGCAGATGTGCCGGTGGACGTCATCAAGCTGGACCGCACCTTTCTCATCTCGGCGGAGCAGAACCCCCGCCATGTGGAGGTCATCCGCTGCATCATCCAGCT
>DCCL01000034.1 GCA_002313795.1 Faecalibacterium prausnitzii | reverse complement strand
ATTTTCAAGAATTGAAAATTTGTGGCCACGGGACGGTTCTTGCCCTCACGTATTCTCTTACAAGTTCCGGCGTTTTGAGATTTTTCTTTCTTGAAGGTCTATCGTTCTTTCGTTATAATGGATTTGAAAGAAGGTGGGCACAATGATTCTGCAATATTTCGTCACAGCATCCGATACAGGGAACAAAATCCCTGTTGAGATTGATAAATCAACTGCCGATGATCTCGTGGCAACAAAAGAAAACTGGCAGACGGACTGGACAAGTGAGTTCATCGGCGACTCCGCACTTGAAAAGTACACTGCCAAAACCGAAAGTGGCGAAATTGTTGCATTGGGTGCTTACCGTGAAACGGAATCCAGTATGTTTGTTTATATCGAATACATTGAAAGCCACCCGGAAAGCAACCCCACCTTGACAACAGAACGCAAATATCTGGAGACATTGGTCGTATGATGATTGCGTTTGGTATTCAGCTCTCGATTGATTCCGGAAAAAATGGTGTTGTTACCTTTGAAACTAAGACGGATGAACTTGCAAAACATTATATCCGGGATTTTGGGGCGATTCGAGTCTTTGCCAAACAATCCGGCGGGCCAATTATGCTGATGATTGCGGATAACGCAGCTCTTTCGCTCTTCAATACATATCTTTCCTGAAAGGTGGTCTTGTTATGGATATTGAAGTAAAACGGATGTCGCCTACCACCATTGAAATGCTTGACCAGCTCAGCGCTGTCTGCAAGCGATTCGGGGTTGATTACTACGCTGCTTCCCAGAATCAGCGTGACTTACTGGATAGTATTGCTTTACACGAATACCAGTTGAAGAAAGCTCATGAGCAGGGACTGAAACGTTCTGAAGTGCCGCCATTTCTCGGTTTGAAGCGCACCGACCGAAGCAATGATATGCCTGCTTAAAGGTTCGAGTGCTGTGGAAAATGCTCCACCAAAACAAGAGCCTCTGACTTTGTTCAGAGGTTTTTTTGTTGCGTCATCCACTAACGAATGTTAGAGCCGGACGATACAGGACTCGAACATAAATCAGAATTTATGGAGGGAACCATGGGTGATTTTACGATAGAAGATATGCTTGCGATGCAGCAGGCCCTGCAGGAAAAATATAAAGCCAAGTGGGAGCCTATCAGCCCGGAGGCCGGCAAGCACAAACTGTTATGGATGCTCGGTGAAGTCGGAGAAGTCATTGACATTATTAAGAAGAACGGAGACCAAAAGGCTGTTGAGGATGCAGAGGTGCGTCAGCATCTCGTGGAAGAAATGGCGGATGTGCTCATGTATTACAACGACGTCCTTCTGTGCTATGGCATCAGTGAGCAGGAACTGAAAGAGGCATATACTGCCAAGTTCAAAAAGAACATGACCCGCTGGTAAATCCCGTTTGTCATGCTCTTCCGCAGCCGGGGTTGGGGCAGGTACGCTATCCAAACCGCCAATTTTCTGCTCTGCGGGGGCAAAATCTTAGCCAGTATTACCGTTGCACCACCGTGGATTTTGGGTTATACTGTTGACTTACAGTGACTTTTTTCACGCAGTCCGCGTTTGGAACGCACGGCCGACATCCGCAGACTGCCTGTCGCAAATATGCCGTCCGGTTCGGCGCTGTTTGCAGTGTTTCTTTTATCCCGTCGTGCTTTGGCCAAAGGAGGTCTCCTTACGAATTATCTGTTTCAATTTGCCCGTATCCTTGCCTTCTGTTTTCTGGGTGAGGTCTGCCACGCCGTTCTTCCGCTGCCCATCCCGGCCAGCATCTACGGCCTGCTGCTGCTCCTGATCGCACTCCGCTTCGGCATCGTAAAGCTGGAGCAGGTCAAGGAAGTGGGCTTGTTCCTCACCGGCATCTTCCCCCTGCTCTTCGTGCCTGCTGCTGCCGGCGTCATGGAGCTGTGGGCAGAGATGGGGGATATGCTCCTGCCCATCATCATCGCCATCATCCCGGTGACGGTGCTCGTTCTGGTCACGGCCGGCCACACTACTCAGGCCCTGACCCGCCGTGCCAAAAAGGAGGCCAACCATGACTGAGCTTTTACAGGATTTTCTTTCCACCTCGTCCGCGTGGGGCGTACTGCTGACGTTGGCCGCTTTTGCGCTGGGCGCCCTCATCAATAAGGCCACCGGCAAGGCCATCTTCAATCCTCTGCTGCTGGGCAGCATCTTCGTCATCATCCTGCTCAGCGTGCTGCACATCCCCTACGCCGACTACAAGGCCAGCGCGGCCCCGGTCAACTACCTGCTGCTGCCTGCTACCATCAGTCTGGCTATCCCCCTGTACGAAAAGTGGGACCTGCTCAAGGAGAATGCCGCTGCTATCATCGCGGGCATCTCGGTGGGCACTCTGGTCAGTCTGGGCAGCGCACTGGCACTGGCGCTGGCACTGGGCCTGACCCGGGAGCAGTACGCCACCCTTCTGCCCAAGTCTGTCACCACTGCCATCAGCATGGATGTTGCCGCTGAGCTGGGCGGCATCGCCGCCCTGACGGGTGCCATCGTTATCCTCACCGGCATTGCAGGCAACCTGCTGGCCGAGACGGTCTGCAAGGTCTTCCATATCACCGACCCCATCGCCAAGGGCGTAGGCATCGGCACCTCGGCCCATGCCGTAGGCACCAGCAAAGCCCTTCAGATGGGCGAAGTCGAGGGCGCTATGAGCGGCCTGTCCATCGCCGTGGCCGGCGTTCTTACCGCCGTGCTCTGCCCCGTCTTTGTAACTCTCATCGACTGAGCCGCGTAAAACTGTAAAAACAAAAAGCAGATGCATCACCGTTCCATCAAAGTTCTGACTTTGCGAGAGCGTGATGCACCTGCTTTATTTTCATCTGATCCCGTCCGGTCAGACCCATTCTTCTTCCCGTTCGGCACGGTGGTCTGCCATTTCCCGGATGATGCGGAGGGACTCTTCGCTGATAGCCACGGGCTCTGCCGCCGGGCGGGCCAGACAGTAGCCCTGCAGCAGGTCTACGCCCATTTCCAGCACCTTGCGCAGCTCGGCGGGCGTCTCCACGCCCTCAGCCAGCACAAGGATGCCCCGGGGCCGGGCATAGTCGATGAGGGTCTTGAGGAACTGCTGCTTGTCGTGGTCGGTATCGATATGCCGGATGATGGCGATATCCACCTTGACGTAGCGGGGCGCGATGGTCAGCAGGCTGTTGCCGTTGCTGTAGCCGCTGCCGTAATCGTCCAGCGCAAAGATCCCTGCTGCGCCGGGGGCGTGGCGCTTTCGCTCCAGCTCCCGTTCGTCCATCTGCTCTTCTTCGGTGATCTCCACCACCAGTTTGGGCAGCAGAGCTTTATGTTTTGCGGCAAAATCCGCCCAGTCCTCATCGGTCAGGCTGACACTGGCAATGCTGTTGACGAACATCCGGGCGTCCGGCTCCACCCTGCCCTCAGCTTCCAGTGCCTCGTAACACTCACTGGCCCGGAACATCGTCAGCTTTTCGATGTCATAGATGCGGCCCATCTTGCTGGCCAGCTCCATCACGGTCAAAGGCGAGCGGAGGGTCGCCAGCTGAGGCCGCATCAGGGCCTCGTAGGCCACGACCCGGCCATCGTGAGCCGAAGCGATGGGCTGGAAGTGGTAATCCACCTTCCGCTCCCGGATGAGGGTCTCAAAGTCGCTGCGCTGTTCCATAGCGTAGGCTTCGGCCTGATAGTGTTCCATGTTGAACTCCCGCACCTCACCCTTGGTGGAGTGCTTGACCTCATACATGGCAAAGTCGGCGTACTTTTTCAGGGTGTTCAGATCCTGCGCATCCTCCGGGTACCAGGCTACGCCGCCGGAGATGCGGATGTGCAGGGTCTGGCCGTCCGGCAGGGTGGCGCTGCTTTCGGCAAAGCTCTCTTCCAGCTTGCCGATATCCTTCCGCAGGGCCGCCTGGGTCTCATAGCCGTAGAACAGCAGCAGGAACTCATCGCCGGACAGGCGGGCCACCACCGTGCCGCTGGGTGCCCCCTGCTGCAAGCTGTGTGCAGTCTGCCGCAGATAGACATCGCCCCAGTCATGGCCGTAAGTATCGTTGATGGTCTTGAGGTTATCCAGGTCGGTCATAATGAGGGCCGCATGATGCAGCTTCTGCGGCTTCTCAAACAGCTCTCCGCAGACCCGGAAGAGAGCCTGACGGCTGTACAGACCGGTAAGGGCGTCATAATCCCGCTCGTGTTCGATGCGGCTGCGCTCTGCCACTGCAGCTTTATAGTTGTCGGTGCTCAGGGTGACGATGGCATCCGCCAGCCGGTCCAGCTCCCGGATGCCGGTGCGGGAGAATTCCGGCACCGCCTGATGCTGTTCCTGTGCACTGGTCAGCTCCCGGAAAAGTTGAGACACCGGTTCCGCCAGACCAAAGCTGACGAAGAAGGCGCAGGCCAGGCCCACGCCCAGCGTGAGCAGGATGGCGACGCCCAGCAGTCTTGTCACCGACTGCGAGAAGCTGAACAGATCATTCCGGTCCACCACGCCGATGAGCAGCCACCGCTCCGACGAGAAGGGGGCGTTTCGGCTGTAGAGGCTGATCTGCCGGATACTGGCGATCTGCTGGCCCTCGCCGGTGCCATAGTACCAGTAGTCCCTATTCCGGGTGAGGGTCAGTTCCCAGTTTGCCTCCCTCACATTCTGTTTCTGTTCGCCGGTATTGGCGGAGACGTAGATCTGGAACATACTGCTCCGGATGTCGGAGCCGGTGGAGGCCAGGAAATAGCTGCCGTGATGGTCGCTCTGCAGCTCATCCCAGGGCAGCCGGGTCTCGACGTAGCTTTCCAGCATCTCCACACCCAGCATACCATAGATGGTGCCATCATCCAGCAGAAGGGGCTGTGCATAGGCAATGGCCTCCCGATCATCTCCTGCCAGTTTGTAGGGCACAGTCGTCCAGCGCCCATAGGCCGATTCTTCCAGCCGGTCGCTGTCATCGTATGCTCTCTGGAAGGGCTGGACAAAGAAGATATCCTCGTCCCCGCTCTCATATTCCAGAGCAGGCGTCCAGCTCTTGTCGGTGGAGATGCCCAGGTCGGCCACCAGCTCCGCCGGGGCACGCTCCAACAGAAGGTCGGAGTTGTACTCCGAGGGGGCTGCATCCGGGTCGAGGTCCCGCAGATAGATGCAGGGAAGCCGGTCGCCGGCATTGCGCCCATCAAAGCTATGGGTGTTCAGAATGATAAAAATACCGGTGACACGCTTGGAGCGAAGGGTCTCCAGCATTTTGGGCGCTGCCTTTTTCAGCAGCGGCAGACTCTGGTCGCTGGCCGAATCCAGGGTGCTCATGGTGATGGTGCCGTCCTCTACCATCTGCTGTGCCTGCTCGTCGATGTAGCTGGACAGCTCGGTGAGCTCCTGTGCCTGCTGGAACTGATCCTGAATATAATTGGCGCGGTTCTCCACCTGTTTGTCCAGAATGTCCACCGCGTTTTCATCCAGCTGAAGGGTAACGCCGCTGATCGCAATGGCCGCCGCCATCAGCATGACCACGATGACGAGCATGACCATCAATGCCGAGAAGATAGTGAAAAAGATGGAGTGGTCTTTTGACCGGACATCCCGCTTTATCTCGCTCTGCATCGGCAGTCTCATGGGCTTTCCTCCCTTCTCTTCTTCTGCCCCTTACGGTCTTTCAGCCCTCATACTGGCTCAGGTCATTGCAGAGGCCCTGATACCAGTTTTCGAAGTATTCCTCCGTCAGGAACTCCGCTTCGGCATCCGCAGCGCTCTGGCCTTCCGCCATCCGCTCTTCCACCGTTGCACGGTCTGCGGTGGCAATGTCGCTGAGGCAGTGTTCCACCACGCTGCGGGCATCTCCGCCGCCTTCGAAGGCTTTCGGGGTGTACATCTCGTTGGTCTGCACGGCATCCACCGCATAGGTCAGGATATCGTCCATCTTCTGGCTCAGTTCCAGACCGCTGTTCCGGATGGTCTCCATATCGTTGGCGGCGCGGGTCACTGGCAGATAGCCGGAGCCCACCGCAAAGGCGATGTTGTTTTCGGGCTGGGTGAACCACTTGAGAAAGGTCACACTAGCCTCCACCTCAGCGTCACTGGTCTTGGCCACTGCCATACCGGCGCCCTGCTGCACGGAGACTTTCGTGCCCTTGGCAAAGTGAGGGCTGGGCAGCACCTTCATGGTGATGTCGTGGCTCTCGGTATCGCTGGTCATGACCTGCTCCGGGAAGAAAGTCGCGCTGGAATTGGAACCCACATAGGCCAGAATGTTGCCCACCTTGATGTCATCGCTGCGGAAGCGGCCCGTAGAGGCGAACCAGCCCTTGACGAAAGGGACATAGTAATTGTCCCACAGGGTACGGGCGGTGTCCTCGGAAAGCTCCATAGCCATCTTGCCGTCTTTCACGTCAAAGATGCTGTCGCCCAGTTCCCGGGCACCGATGAGCATATAGTTTGCCATGGCGTCGCGGCCAAACAGTGCCTTGCCGTCATCGGGGGTATCGGTCTGGGCGTCCGTCCAGTCATAGTAGGCCCCTGCGGTCTTGACCAGGCCTTCCACCGTCTCAAGGTCGGAGTAATCTGCCCCGGTAGCGGCCGCAAAAGTCTGCCAGTCGGTGTCGTTCAGGAACAGCAGTTCCGTGGACTTTGCCACCGGGAAGATCTTGATGCTGCCGTCGTCGTCAAAATCGCCCTCTTCGATGTAGCTTTCCACGTAGGCTGAGCGCTCTTCCTCCGTGAAATAGGGAGACAGGTCGGCCAAAGCGTCCATCTGGTCGAGGGCATAGGCCGTATCCGCATAGGCCGAGAAGATGTTGGGCATGGCAGAAGCACCCACTTTGCCCTCTGCTGCCGCCATGACCTGTGTTTCCAGGTCGCTGACGCTGCCCTGACTGTAGCTCTCCACGGTGATGTTTTTCTCTTTGCCCACCGTGCTGTTGAACTTGTCCACCAGCTCGTTGAAGGTCTCCAGCTGATCGCCGTTGTAATAAGTCCAGACGGTCAGCGTCACAGGCTCCGTCTCGGCCTGTGCCGTACTGGACGCCGCCGGGCCGCAGCCCACAAGGCTCAGTGCCAATGCCGCAGCCGCTGCAAGCGCTGCAAAGCGGCGCATTTTCTTCTGCTTCATGATTGTTTTCCTCCCCTGTTTTCCAGTATGATTTACCCCAAAGATATTTTTATCATACCACCATCCGACAACCGATGCAAACATTCTTTTCCAAAATCGGCAATATCACAACAGGTTTTTTCCGATTTTGTCGAATTTGGCATTTTCGCTTTTCCATAAAAAAACAGGGCAGGCCCGCGCTACCCAGAGTTTCCATCTTCTGGCAGAGCGCAGGTCTGCCCTGCATCCTATTCGATTACAGCTTGCTCAGCTGGGGACCCTGAGCGGTATCCTTGACGGCCCAGCCCATGGAGGTCAGCTCTGCGCGGATGGCGTCAGCGGTGGCCCAGTCCTTGGCCTTCTTGGCAGCAGCACGCTTTTCCACCAGAGCAGTCACCTCTGCGGGCACCTCGTCCTTCTTGCGGTTGTACATCAGGCCCAGCACGCCGGTGATCTCATCAAAGGCGGCGGCAGCGGCTTCCAGTGCTTCCTTGCTGGAAGAAGCCGACAGGGTGTTGATGTCCTTCACCAGATCAAAGACAGCAGCCAGTGCGTCGGGCGTGTTCAGGTCATCGTCCATAGCGGTGCAGAACTTCTTCCGGGCTTCCTCGGCCTTGGACTTCAGGGTCTCGTCGGTGCCGAACTCGGTCTTGCTGAGGGCAAAGTCCAGATTCTCCCGGCAGGTGTAGAGACGCTCCAGGCTGTTCTTACAGCTCTCGATGAGGTCCACGGTGTAGTTCAGCGGCATCCGGTAGCCTGCGGTCAGCATAAAGTAGCGGATGGGCTCATAGCCGTAGACGTTGGCCACATCGCGGACGGTGAAGAAGTTGTGCAGGCTCTTGGACATCTTCTGATTGTCCACGTTGATGAAGCCGTTGTGCATCCAGTAGCGGGCAAAGGTGCAGCCATTGGCGCACTCGCTCTGGGCGATCTCATTTTCGTGGTGGGGGAAGATGAGGTCCTGACCGCCGCAGTGGAGGTCGATGGTCTTGCCCAGATGGGTGCGGCTCATGGCGCTGCACTCGATGTGCCAGCCGGGACGGCCCATGCCGTAGGGGCTCTCCCATGCAGGCTCGCCGGGCTTGGCAGCTTTCCATACCGCAAAGTCTGCGGGGTCTTCCTTCAGGTCGTCGTCCATCTGGCTGCGCAGTTCGCGGTTGCCGCTCTCCAGATCCTCCAGCTTCAAGTGGCTCAGTTTGCCGTACTCGGGGTCGCTCTTGACCCGGAAGTAGACATCGCCGTTCTTTGCCACATAGGCGTGGCCGGAGTCGATGAGGTCTTTCACGATGTCCAGGATCTGCGGGATGTGCTCGGTAGCCCGGGGCTGGACGGTGGGCTTCTTACAGTTCAGACCGGCGGCATCCTTCAGATACTCGGCCTCAAAGCGCTGAGCGACTTCCTTCATGGAAGTGCCCTCTTCCTGGCCCTTCTTGATGAGCTTGTCGTCAATATCCGTGATATTGGACACATAGATAACCTTGTTGCCGCGGTATTCCAGATAGCGGCGCAGGGTATCGAAGACGATGAGCGGGCGGGCATTGCCGATGTGGATATAGTTGTAGACGGTGGGGCCGCAGACATAGATGCGGTATTCACCGGGCACCTGCGGCACAAATTCCTCTTTCTGACGGGTCAGGGTGTTGAAGATCTGCATGGTAAAATTACTCCTTTTTGTGGGACAGACCGGAGCCGCGACGCTCCTTCCGGCGCTTTGCATCCTGCAAAGACCTCCAGATAGCAAAAAATCCTCCAACACTGCGCCGCTGGCACAGCATCGAAGGCGGTTTTTCTCAAAATCGCGGTTCCACTCCGGTTTATCGCTCAAGGCCGGTAACGGCGGCCATCCGCGCTGCGATACTCGTTTCCCGCAGCGTGCTGTCCGGGCGCACTTCACACAGCGGTCTGCAAACAGGCTCCCAGCCAACGGCCCGTTCTCTCTGCCCAGACGATACAGTGCTACTCTGCCCGGATAAAACGCATTTATCCTTTTACAGATTTATTATAGCGATACCGGGATGGGAAGTCAAGCCGGGCATCTTTCTCTTTACATCCGGGCCGAGTTGTGCCATAATTTCACTATATAGAGAAGGAGAGACATTCGCTCTCCTTGGAAAGCACCCTGCGGCAGCTTGGCCGCAGGGCAGCAAGAGAGGGGTAAACATTATGAGCAACATCACCATCCCTGCAAACTACACGCCTGCGCTGAACCTGTACGATACTCAGCGCGCCATCGGCACGGTGAAGCGGCTGTTCGCCGACACCCTGTGTGCCACCCTGAACCTCTACCGCGTGTCCGCGCCGCTCTTTGTCGAGGCTTCCACCGGCCTGAACGATGACCTGAACGGCGTAGAGCGAAAAGTCACCTTCGACACCAAGGACGGCGGCATCGAGGTGCAGGTCGTCCAGTCTCTGGCCAAGTGGAAGCGCAAGGCCCTGAAGGACTACGGCTTCCGGGTGGGCAAGGGTCTGTACTGTGACATGAACGCGATCCGCCGGGATGAGGACATGGACAACCTCCACTCCATCTATGTGGACCAGTGGGACTGGGAGAAGGTCATCCGTCTGGAAGACCGGAATGAGGCTTACCTGAAGAGCGTCGTCCGCTCCATCGTGTCTGCCGTCTGCGCCACCGAGATGAACCTCCACGCCATGTTCCCCCAGCTGCAGGATCTGCCTCTCCACAGCCCCAACGTGAATTTCATCACCACCCAGGAGCTGGAAGACCTCTATCCTGACCTGACCCCGAAGGAGCGGGAGAACGCCATCGTAAAGGAGAAGGGCACCACCTTCCTGATGAAGATCGGTGCTCCCCTCAAGAGCGGCAAGCCTCACGATGGCCGTGCTCCCGACTATGATGACTGGGATCTGAACGGCGATCTGCTGTTCTGGAACGACCCGCTGCAGTGCAGCTACGAGCTGAGCAGCATGGGCATCCGCGTCAGCCCCGAGAGCATGGACAAGCAGCTGACCATGGCAGGGTGCGACGACCGCCGCACCCTGCCCTTCCACAAGGCTGTGCTGAACGGCGAGCTGCCCTACTCCATCGGCGGCGGCATCGGCCAGAGCCGCCTGTGCATGCTGCTGCTGGGCAGCGCTCACATCGGTGAGGTACAGGCCAGCGTCTGGGATAAGACCACCCGTGAGGCCTGCGCAAAGGCCGGCATCCCCCTGCTGTAAAGAATACGGTACAAAAAGGCTGTTGCAGATGCAACAGCCTTTTTTCAATTTCGAAATTCCAGACCCACTTTATTTTTTCTGCCGTTTCCGCCCAGCCACCAGAGCAGGACCGCGTAGAGCAGGTTGGTGGCAAGGATAATGGTGAACCACATCAGGGTCTCCGGAAGGGTCTGCTGATACACCCGCATGAAGGGGTACGGGCCATCGATGGCGCCTGTAATATTCCCCCACAAATCATACAGTCCGTATACAACGGTCGGCACCAGTGCCAGCCAGACCTGCCGCCCCGGCAGGCGGGGCCGCCGCTCAAAGAGCACCAGGGACAAGATCGCCAGCACCGGGTTCAGGAAGTGATGATAGAGCATCGAGCCGGTGAAGAGCATGATGTACCAGCCGTTGCCGTCCTCATACATGGGGGCCAGGATGATGACCACCGTGAGAAAGGTCATGGCAAGGCAGCTGGTGGAGATGAACTTGAGCCGCTTGAGCCAGAGGGGCAGTTCCCGCCCGGTGAAAATGCAGACCAGCTGGGCCAGCCCCACCAGCAGGCAGACGCCGCCGTTGAAGATATTGGACAGCTCCGTATACATGGTGAACATGATGGTCCCGCCCATGGCCCAGCTTATGGGGAGGGCAATGGTCTCAAAGTAGACGATGAGGAAATTCAGCGCCGCCGAAGCCAGCTTGCGGCAGACGGTCAGGACATTTTTCAGCACAGGCTCACTCTCCCGTCTGTATTATCTTGTCGAAATATCAAAGAAACGAGCGGTTTTGTCCGCTCGTTTCTGTTTTACGCCCAACCGGGCGCTTATTTTGCCGTATTGATGAAGCTGCGGTTATCCCACAGGTACTTGATGCCGGAGATGGCCGTAGCTGCAGCCACCAGCCAGCAGAGCACGGACGAAACAAAGGCGCAGTTCTGGCCCAGCACGTTCCCGGTGAGGGAAACGCTGAAGAAGTAGAAGATGATGGTCAGCATCTGAAGCACAGTCTTGACCTTGCCCCACATATTGGCGGCAATGACTCTGCCATCCTTGGCACCGGCTGCGATCATCCGCAGACCGGAGACGGCAAATTCCCGGGCCAGGATGATGCAGAGCACCACCGGGCTGCACACGCCGTCCCGCATCATGTAGATGAAGGCCACGGTGGTCAGCAGTTTGTCGGCCAGCGGATCAGCAAACTTGCCGAAGTCTGTGACCATATGCCACCTGCGGGCCAGATGGCCGTCCAGAAAATCGGTGAAGCTTGCCACGGCGAAGATGATGCCTGCGATGAGATACCATCTGGGGTTATAATCCGGCGTCATGTACTGACTGAGGGAAACAAAGATCATGAACACCGGCACCAGCAGGATACGGGTCAGGGTGAGTTTATTGGGCAGATTCATACAAGATCCTCCAATCCGTTATTTCACAACAGTACCATACAGATCGTAAAGGTCGCTGTCATCCACCAGCACATCGTAGAACTGGCCGGGATAGAGCGGCTCTTCGCTGGACACGCAGACGTTACCATCCACTTCGGGGGCGTCAGCGGCAGTGCGGCAGAGATACAGGCCGCTCTCATCGTCCACACCATCGCAGAGGACGCGGACGGTCTGGCCGACCTTGGCCGCCTGCTTCTGGGCCATGATGCCGGTCTGGATCTGCATCACCAGCTCAGCGCGTTTGTCCTTGGTCTCCTGGTCGATCTGACCATCCATCTTTGCGGCCACCGTGTTTTCCTCTGCAGAGTAGGCAAAGCAGCCCAGACGGTCGAACTGCACCTCCTTGACGAAGTTGCAGAGATCCTCAAACTGCTCTTCCGTCTCACCGGGGAAACCGGCGATGAGGGTGGTGCGGAGGGTGATATTCGGGATCTCCCGGCGCAGCTTACCGATGACGTCCAGCAGCTCGGCGCGGTTGGAGCGGCGGTTCATATTCTTGAGGATGGTATCATTGCAGTGCTGGATGGGCAGATCAAGGTAGGGCAGCACCTTGTCATTCCGCTTCATGGCCGCAATGAACTCATCGGTGATGCGCTCCGGGTAGGCATACATGATGCGGATCCACTCAATGCCGTTGATCTTGTTCAGCTTATCCAGCAGCTCACAGATGCTGCCGGGTTTGCCCCAGTCCTCGCCGTAAGCGGTGGGGTCCTGCGCCACGATGATGAGCTCCTTGACCCCCTCACCAGCCAGCCAGCGGGCCTCGGCCACGCAGTCGGCCATATCGCGGCTGCGCAGCGGGCCACGGATGCCGGGGATGGCACAGTAATGGCAGCGGTTGTTACAGCCCTCTGCGATTTTTAAGTACGCATAGTGGGCAGGGGTGCCGATGACACGCTTGCCGCCCAGCGGGAAATCCTTCTTGAGGCCGTAGCTTTCCAGATGTTCCTCACCGCCAAACAGCCGGGCCACAATGGAATCGATGGCCTTATTGGAGGCGCAGCCCACCACAGCATCCACCTCGGGGATCTCCTCCTCGATCTGGCTGCGGTAGCGCTCGGCCAGACAGCCGGTGACGATGACCTTCAGGTTGGGGTTCTGCTGCTTGTAGGAGCAGGCTTCGAGAATATTCTCGATGGCCTCGGTCTTGGCGCTCTCGATGAAGCCGCAGGTGTTCACCAGAATGACATCTGCTTCGCTGAGGTCAGCCACCGTCTCGTGGCCTGCCGACAGCAGGATGTGCACCATCACGTCCAGATCGACCTGGTTTTTGGGGCATCCAAGGGAAATACACGCAATTTTCATAGGGGATAATACTCTCTTTCTTTGTTCGCAGTTACGCCCTTGCCTCTCCCCTTGGGAGAGGT
>DCCL01000039.1:3143-3510 GCA_002313795.1 Faecalibacterium prausnitzii | reverse complement strand
CTACCGGATGAGCTAACCCTGCATTTACCTGTTCATTTTAGCAAAGGAAAGCAATTTTGTCAACAGCTTTCCGGTCGATTTCTGCCGGGAACGATTTATTTGGCAGTGGTGCACAGCAAAACGCGCCCCTTCTCCGGCAAGATTCCGGGGAAGAGGCGCGGGAAAGAGCTGCTTATTTCAGCACAGTGCCGTCTGCAAGGGTGATGGTGTGGCCATTGAAGTGGATGGTGCCGTTGTTTTCCAGGGTGGAGAGAGTGCAGTCACCGGTCAGCTCCCAGGTGGAGCCGCTGTCGATGGTGACAGAAGCGTTGTCGGAGACTGCCGTGCCGTTCTCGGCGTTCGGCACGATGTTGATGGTGCCGGTGAA
>DCCL01000039.1:0-3078 GCA_002313795.1 Faecalibacterium prausnitzii | reverse complement strand
CCACTGTGATATTGCCGCTCAGGGTCTGGGCATCTGCGGTAAAGTCCACCTGTGCACCGTTCTTACCAGCAGTGCCCCAGCCGTGGGAGGCAGAATTGCCGGCGATGGTCATCAGGTTGGCAGAGGTGTCCTCGTTGGAAAGGGTCACACCGGACAGGCTGATGACCGCGTGGGTGTTGGTGATGTAGAACAGGTCGCCGCTCTTGCCGGTGAGGGAACCGCCGCTCATGGTCAGGGTGGAGGTGCCCTCTTCGGCGTCGCCGGACATGGACTGATAGAGCATGACGTTGTGGACGTTTTCATCGGCGCTGGTGCTCTGGGTGCTGCTCATATTGCCGGCTACAGTGCAGTTGGTCAGGGAGATGGAGTTGCTGCCCTCGACGACCAGAGCCTCGGAGTTGTTGGCGGTGAGGTCAGCACCCGAGACGGTGATATCTGCTGTGGAATAAACGGCAGGGGAGTTATAGCCATTGGTGGTATAGCTGCCGCCGGAAACCTTCACCGTGCCGCCGCCCCGGTCGGAGCGGATGGCAGCCGAGGAGTTGCCGGAGGTCTCTACATTGAGGTCGGAGGCGTTGGTGATGCCGCCGCCGGTGGTCTGGATGCCGCCGGAGTTGTCCGCAGAGGTGCGGATGGTGGAGTCCGAGATGTTGACGGTGGTGCCGGTGCCGTAGCTGAACACGCCGTTGCCATTCTGGGCGCTGGAAGTGATGGTGGAACCGGAAACGGTCAGTGTCGCGCCGTTGGTAGCCAGCAGGGCAGCGTTCAGGCCGTAGAAGTCGCCGTCCTCGGTGTTGGAAGAACTTCCGCTGCTCTTGGTGACGGTGACGCCCTGCAAGGTCACATCGGCACCGTCCACCCGGAGGGCGTTTTCGTCGTTGCCGGTGGATTCGTAGCTGGTGCTGTATACTGTAGTGGTGCTGTCCAGCGTGTTGGCACTGGTGCCCTGCGTCACTTCACTGGAGCCCCCGAAACCGCCGGGCCCGCCGTTTCCGCCGGGGGCACCGTCCGGCTTTTCCGGGGGCTGGCCGTCCGGTGCGTCGGCCGGAGCCGATACCGAGGAATCTGCGGTGGCGGTGCTGCCGGAGGCGGCAGAGCTGGTGCAGGCCGTCACAGAGAGCAGCAGGGCGGCTGCACAGGTGAGGGAAGCGATGCGTTTGGTTGCGAGTCTCATATCAGTTTCTCCTTCCGTGTCAAAGAAGTCGTTATATTTCTGGAAAAGATTTCTATGGCCTATAGTCTAATGTCCGCAGGTGAAGATATTGCAAAGACACGGTGAAAGAATTGAGAAAAACTGAGGAGAAATAACGATTTATTTGGATATTTTATGAACAAATGATGAGGAAGGCAGAGAACGGCAGAAAAATAAAAAATCCACCGTCCGGCTCACAGGGAGCGGAACGGTGGAAGAAACAGCCTGATTTACAGCTCAGCCAGTGCACGCTTGAGATTCTGAGCGATCTGGTCGGGGCAGCTGGTGGGACGGGGGCCGCAGGTGACACCCTCCATGCGGGCAATGGCATCCTCGGCCTTCATGCCCTTGAGCAGACGGCCAATGCCCTTCAGGTTACCGTTGCAGCCGCCGATGACCTCGATGGACTCGATGGTGTGGTCATCGTTCAGCACGATGTGGGTCTCTTTCGAGCAGGTGCCCTTGTTGGGAAAGCTGAAAGACTTGCTCATATTCAAACATCCTCTCTTTTTCTCTTGACACGCGGTTTTGCCGCATAGTACTATTATATACTTGCAAAGCGGGCAATGTCAACGCCGCAGCTTCCGGAATGTGACTTGCTCACAGTGTGCCGCCGTGGCGCTGACGGGCCAGAGCCTCGATGCGCTGGATCTGTTCCTCTTCGGTGGTGCAGGTGCCCATGGGATGGGGATGGCTGTGGTTCGCGCCGTGGAAGTCGCTGCCGCCGGTAACGATGAGGTCATGCCGGGCGCAGAGCTCAGCACATTCGGCCATGTCCTCGGGGCTGTTGCTGGGGTGATGCACCTCGATGCCGTCAACAGCACCTTCTGCCACCAGCTCCCGGAGAAGGGGCATACTCTTGTATACGGTGGGGTGAGCAAAGACCACTACGGCCCCGGCGGCTTTGGCTGTGGCCAGCACTTCCCGCACAGGCGGGTAGGCAGGGGAGTGGAGCACTTTGCCCCGGGGGTTCCAGCCGAACAGTTCATGGTACAGCCCGGTGTAGATGCCGTCGCACAGGCCCAGCTGCTGCAGGGCCTCCATGATGCCGCTCTTGAAGAGCACGCCACTGTCCTGGGCATATTCCAGCGCCTGTTCGGTGCGGAACTGCGGATACAGGGCCTCGATCTCCCGGCAGCTCTGGAGGGCGCATTCGTTCCGGCGCTGCCGCATGATGTCGCAGTGCTCACGCAGGGCGGTGCTTTCCGGGTCCGGATAGAAGCAGAGCAGATGCACGCGGTGTTGGCGCTCGAAGTCGTAACCGGTCAGCTCTGTGGCCGGGATGAGCCGGACACCGTCCTGTACAGGGTGCTCATAGCAGTAATTCACGCTGAGCAGGGTGTCATGGTCCGAGATGGCCATGGTGTCCAGCCCGGCGTGTGCTGCCATCAGAGGCAGGCGGTGGATGGGCACCGAGCCGTCGGAACAGGTGGAATGTGTATGAAGATCGCCAGCCATGGTTTGATTTCCCTCTATCTTTTTATAGTATCATGTTCATTTTTCTTGCCTTGCGTAGTGTACCACAAAATCTGCCGGGCGGCAAGCGCTGCCGGATGGCTTTCTTTTCCGGGGCGGACATGGTATACTGAGAGAGGAAAATCCGCCAAACGGCGGGAAAAAGGAGAATTATTCAGATGAGCAAAACAAAGTTTGGCATCGTGGGCTGTGGTTTCCTCGGCGGCATCGTGGCCGATGCGTGGAAGAAGGGCCTGCTGGAAGATTACGAGCTGGTGGGCGTCACCAGCCGTACCTTCGCTTCGGCAGAGAAGGTGGCGTCTGACGCAGGTTGTGCGGCCTGCGCAGACGTGGACGCTCTGCTGGCGCTGAATCCGGAGTACATCGTGGAAGCGGCTTCGTTGGAAGCTGTCCGTGCTATGGCAGTGCCG
>DCCL01000079.1 GCA_002313795.1 Faecalibacterium prausnitzii | reverse complement strand
CGTTTCCAGATAGTTCAGGGTGCGCAGAAAGGTGGATTTGCCCGATCCGCTGGCCCCGATGATGGTCACGGTCTCGCCGGTGCCCACGGTGACGGAAATATCCCGCAGCACGTGGTTCGACCCAAAACTCTTGTTCCACGATTCAACTCTCAGCATGATCCGGCACCTTCTTTTCCAGAATGTTGGTCTTCTTCTCAATGATGTGCGCCAGCCGCTCCAGGATCAGGCTGCAGGCCCAGTAAACCAGAGAGACGGCAATGTACACCTCAAAGTAGCGCAGGTTGCGTCCGGCCACCGCCTTGGCAGCGCCCATCACATCCATGATGGTCACCGTGTAAGCAAGGCTGGTGCCCTTCAGCAGGCTGATGATGCTGTTGCCCAGGTTGGGGATGGCCACCACCATGGCCTCCGGCAGCACGATGCGGAGCATCGTCTGTGCGCCGGTCATGCCGATGGACTTGGCGGCCTCGATCTCCTTGCGGTCCACCGAGAGGATGGCCGCACGGATGTTCTCAGAGAAATAGGCGGATTCGTTCAGGGAAAACGCCACAAAGGCATACACGATGGCCGGAATGCTGTTGACGTTCAGGTTGCTGCCCACCGCTGCGTTGATGCTCTTGATGACCAGCGGCAGGCCGTAGTACGCCAGAAACAGCTGTACCAGCTGCGGTGTGCCGCGCATGAAGGACACAAAGAAGGAGCAGATGGGCGTCAGGATGCGGGGTTTGTTGATCTTGACCATTGCCAGGCCGAAGCCCAGCAACAGGCCGAAGAACGCAGAGACCACGGTCAGTTCCAGCGTGACCGGCAATGCAGCCAGAATGCGCGGGAATGAACTGATCATAAAGGAAACATCAAAGATTTTTATCGAGCTTTCCAAAAACGAACCCTCCTTTTCTTACACAATGTACCGCGCGCGGCACCGCATCAGGAATTGCTCTGCGTAGCGTCCTTGCCAAAGTACTCAATGCACAGCTTGGACAGGGTGCCGTCTTCCTTCATTTCGGTCAGCACGCCATCGATCTCCTGCTGCAGGGCCGTGGAACTCTTGTTGTACAGAATGTACACGGCAGGGTTCTGGATCTCTTCCTCGTTGGGGATGGGATAGCGGTTGAACTTGTAGCCGTAGGACTTCTCCACGGCATCGATATAGCTTTCCGAATAGATCACTGCCTCGTAGCGGCCCTCGTACATGGCCATGATGTTCTGGGCGGCATCGCCCTCCACATAATCGATCTGAATGGCCTTATCCGGGTTCTTTTCGTTGTAGTCCTGCAGGAACATATCCGTTGCCGTTCCGGCCGCCGTGGGGATCTTCAGGCCAGCCAGGTCGTCCAGCGTCGTGATATCCGTGGTGTCGGCGTTGGTGGCAATGACGGTGTGGTTGTCATAGTAGGCATTGTCCGAGAACAGATACTTCTCGCGGCGCTCCGGCTTATCGGTGATGTTGTTCAGGATCAGGTCGAACTGACCGCTGTCCAGGCCGGCAAACAGGCTTGCAAACTCCGTGGTGGTGTATTCAAACTGCAGGTCCGGCAGACGCTCGTCGATCTCCTTGAGCATAGCGACCTCGTAGCCATCCAGCTCATTGTTTTCGTTGTAGTAGTTGAACGGGGTGGTCTGGCCGCTCAGCGCCACGGTATAGGTGGTCACGTCATCGGATGCAGCTGTGCTGCCGCTGCTGGAGCCGCCGGAGGAAACCGAGCTGCCGGATGCACCGCAGCCCGCCAGCGAAACGCTGAGCGCGGCAGCCAGAAGGAAGGACGCAAATTTCTTCATTCTCATTGTTCAGGACTCCTCTACTTTTCACAGATTGCCGACCGGTTTTCCTTGCGGAAAAACAGAAAAGGGACAAAGGCGGTGAACGTCTTTGTCCCTTGGTCAGCCATAATAAAAAAACCGACGCTGGCAGCCAAACCATTGCTGGAAAGGCGCCATTGCCGGAGAATGTTTAGCTGCTAACGATACTGTTATTATACTCGCCTGTTTTCCTCTCTGCAAGTGGCAAATCGACAGGATTTCAGTAGAATGAAGTCTTAATTTTTTGTGCACATTGGTATATGCTGCTCATTTTCCTTGTGCATTGTGCGCAGTGCACCGCAGAATCTCCGCGTACTCCTGTAAAATATCCAGGGTCGTCTGCACAGCCTCGTCGGAAAAATGTTCCGCCAGCTGCCGGTATACCCGGCCAAAGGCCTCGGTGTCGTAGGCACGGTGCAGCTCGTTCAGTTCCAAGCCTTTTTCTGTAGGATAGATCGGGACTTTGCGCCCATTGCCAGTCTCTTTGCTGCGGTAAACCAGCCCTGCCTTTTCCAGCTTGGTGATCATCTGAACCACCGCCCCGCGCGTTTTGTTCCATTCCAGCGCAAACTGGGTCGCCGTAATGCCCGGATGCTCCACAAGATATTTCAGAATGTGCAGTTCTGCTGAGGTGTACAGCTCGCCATTCCCATAATCTCTCGGTTTGCCGGAGGACATACAGATATCCGCTGTGCGGTGAATGATGTCCGAACTTTCATAATAATCATACGGGGCGTGATTGGCCATCTCTGCCGACCTTCTTTCCTCTTTGGTAATTTCCTGCTAAAACCATGATATAACCACAGTATAGCAAAGAACCCATCGGAATGAAAGGCATACAGGATGTATT
>DCCL01000261.1:3628-3851 GCA_002313795.1 Faecalibacterium prausnitzii | reverse complement strand
GCGAAGCGGACGGCGACGCCGCGCAGAAGTTGGTGTGCGACCTTGTCACCACCCGTCTGCCGCGCAGCTATGGGTTCGACCCCATCAAAGATATTCAGGTGCTCTGCCCGACCAAGCTCGGACCCACCGGCACGCAGGCTTTGAATGTAGAACTGCAGAACCTGCTGAACCCGGAACAGAAGGGCAAGCCCCAGCTGCAAAGCGCCTCCCGGGTGTTCCGGGT
>DCCL01000261.1:629-3530 GCA_002313795.1 Faecalibacterium prausnitzii | reverse complement strand
AACGGCGATATCGGCATCGTGGAATCCATCAACATGCGGGAACGCTCCATGGTGGTGCGCATGGATGACCGGCGGCTGGTCTACCCGGCAGAGAATCTGAACGAGCTGGAGATCGCCTATGCCATCACGGTGCACAAAAGCCAGGGCAGCGAGTTCCCGGCAGTGATCCTGCCGGTGGCACAGGTGCCGCCGCGGCTGTGCTACCGCAACCTGTTTTATACTGGTGTGACCCGTGCACGCAAGCTGTGCATCGTGGCCGGGCGGCGCGACGTGGTGAACCGGATGATGTCCAACGTCCGGCAGAATCTGCGCTACAGCGGCCTGTGCGCGCTGCTGCAGCAGGAATTCCCGCCCGAACAGGAAGCACTGGAACAACCGGAAGCGTGAGGTGGAAACCTGCAATCCCTTGTATACTTTTGGCGGCAAATATGGTATACTGAAAGCCGATTTGAGAACCCGCCCGGTGTACCCGGGCGTTTGACCGATAGAGGACCGGAGAAAGGAATCGAGAGTTATGGCACAGAACGACATTGGCATTGACCTGGGTACAACTACCATCATCATCGCGCAGGAGGGCAAGGGCGTCGTGCTCAACCAGCCCAGCGTGGTGGCAATGGATACCCGCAAGAACTCGGTGCTGGAAGCAGGCGATAAGGCGCTTGCCATGGTGGGCCGCACCCCGAACTACATTTCTGCAATTTTCCCGCTGAAGGACGGCGTCATCAGTGACCATACCATGACCCGTGAGCTGATCTGCCGCTTTGTCAAGCAGGTGTACAGCTCCCACATGGTCAAGCCCCGGGTGGCGGTCTGCGTGCCTGCGGCCATCACCGGCATTGAGAGCGACGCCGTGGTGGAGGCTGTCATGGCAGCAGGTGCCCGTCAGGTCTACCTCATCGATGAGCCCATCGCCGCAGCCCTCGGTTCCGGCATCGACATCACCGTGCCCGATGGCCGGATGATCATCGATATCGGCGGCGGCACGACGGATATCGCTGTGCTGAGTCTGGGCGGCAAGGTCAAGGCCACCAGCGTCCGGGTGGCAGGCAACCACTACGACGAGGAGATCCTGAAATTCGTGCGCAACAAGTTCAGCATCGCCATCGGCCAGCGGACGGCAGAGAACCTGAAAAAGAACGTGGCCTGCTGCCCCCAGAAGGCTGATTTCAACGAGACCATGGAGATCAAAGGCCGCAGCCTGCTCACCGGCCTGCCGGTGCGTGTCAACGTCTCCACCGCTGACCTCTATGAGCCGGTCATGCGGCTGAGCGAGCAGATCGGCACCGCCGCCCATCAGGTGCTGGAAAAGACTCCTCCCGAGCTGGCCGGTGACATCTACCGCAACGGCGTCGTCCTCACCGGCGGCGGCGCACAGCTCCACGGCCTGCCCGAGTACCTGAGCCAGGAACTGAAGGTGGAAGTCACCGTTTCGCCCGACCCCGTCAACTGCGTGGCTCTGGGCACGGCCATGAGCCTGCGTCTGGGCGACAAGCTGGAGACCGGCTTCATGGACGCCACCCCCCGCATGGGCCGCCGCTGAGCGGAACCGTCTGTTCACAGAACCGTGAAAAAGAACATGATTTTTGTTCATAGTTGTTGAATCGGGACGGAAAATATTGTATAATAATTTCAATCGCTTTCTGCTGCCCGCCCCCGGACAGCAAAGACAAAAGTAAATAGGAGGAAGACCATGGATTTAGGTTATGATGTGATCGTTACCATAACCGGTATTGTGCTGGTGTTTCTGATCCTCGTGCTGCTGATGGCCATCATCACGCTGGAGGGTAAGATCTTTGACGGCATGAACGCCAGAAAGGCAGCTGCCAAGGCTGCCGCAGCAAAACCGGCCGCTCCTGCTCCTGTGAAGCAGGCCGCTGCACCCGCAGCCGCTCCTGCCAAGGCCGAGGCCCCGCAGGTCGAGGCCGGCATCCCCGGCGATGTGGTGGCAGCTATCATGGCAGCCATCTACTCTATGGGCAATGGCAAGTATGTGCTGAAGGCAGTCCGCCGCGGTAACAATGGCTGGGGCAAGGCTGGCGTCAATGACACCACCGCACCTTTTTAACACAGGAGGAAAAACATGACTCAGTTTATCAATACTCTGGTCGGTATTTTCCAGAGTTCCGGTTTTGCACAGTTGGGCGAGCCGGGCGGCTGGCTGTACGCGGTGATGATCTGCGTGGGCTGCTTCCTGCTCTACCTCGCCATCGTCAAAGAGTTTGAGCCTCTGATCCTGCTGCCCATGGCATTCGGCATGATCCTGGCCAACCTCCCCGGCAGCGGCGTCATCCACATGCAGTATTTCGTCGGTGACGGCCTTGAGCACCCCATGTGGATCGAGATCCTGAACAACGGCGGTCTGGCCGATATGCTCTACATGGGCGTCAAGCTGGGCATCTACCCGCCGCTTATCTTCCTGGGCATCGGCACCATGACCGACTTTGCCCCGCTGATCTCCAACCCCAAGAGCCTGTTGCTGGGCGCTGCTGCTCAGTTCGGCATCTTCGGCACTTACATGGGTGCCCGTCTGCTGGCCGCTACCGGTCTGGTGGACTTCACCCAGAAGCAGTCCGCTGCCATCGCCATCATCGGCGGTGCAGACGGCCCTACCGCTATCTTCGTCACCTCCCGTCTGGCTCCTGAGCTGCTGGGCTCCATCGCGGTCGCCGCATACAGCTATATGGCTCTGGTGCCCGTTATCCAGCCGCCCATCATGAAAGCTCTGACCACCAAGAAAGAGCGCACCGTCGTGATGAAGCAGCTGCGCACCGTGACCAAGACCGAGAAGATCATCTTCCCCATCATGGTCACCATCATCGTTTCCCTCATCGTGCCTGATGCCGCCGTTCTGGTCGGTATGCTGATGCTGGGCAACCTGATGAAGGAGTGCGGCGTTGTGGA
>DCCL01000261.1:0-541 GCA_002313795.1 Faecalibacterium prausnitzii | reverse complement strand
ATCATCACCATCTTCCTGGCTCTGTCTGTTGGCTGCACCACCTCTGCAAACACCTTCCTGAACAGCCGCACCCTGTTCATCATCGTGCTGGGTCTTATCGCATTCTCCTTCGGCACCGCCGCCGGTACTCTGTGCGGCAAGGTCATGTATGCCCTGACCGGCGGTCAGGTCAACCCCCTGATCGGTTCCGCAGGCGTTTCCGCTGTGCCTATGGCTGCCCGTGTTTCTCAGAAGGTCGGCCAGAGCGAGAACCCCTCCAACTTCCTGCTGATGCACGCAATGGGCCCCAACGTGGCTGGCGTTATCGGCTCTGCTGTTGCTGCTGGTATCCTTATCAACATCTTCGGCTAAGCATCCCTGAAAAATGTTTTTCCCGCTCGTCCTGTGTATGCAGGCCGGGCGGTTTTTGTTTGGCGAGGGATAAGAGGAAGATGCTGCTTCCCGCCGACGCGAGGGGATCTTCCGGCGAGGCGGCTTATAGCCCGCCGGAAAGTACCGGAGCAGAAGGCCGTACACTGCATCTTATCGGCTCGGGCAGTCC
>DCCL01000103.1 GCA_002313795.1 Faecalibacterium prausnitzii | reverse complement strand
GGCAACGGCTACGGCGCATGGGTGACGTATCTGCGAAACCATGCAAAATATTCCCCCAGCAATCCCTGGACCCCCGGCAGCGCCTACGCGAACTGAATCATAAAAGCAAAGAGAGGATACCGCACAGAGTTTTGTGCAGTATCCTCTTTTTTCTGCGGCAAAATCGCAAAAGAGATGTTTATTGGACAGATCATGTGTAAAATGGAGGGTGTAAAAAGGAAGCGCAGAGGAGGAAAGCCGACATGAAGTATCTATTTGCCGTCCTGATGTGGAATGACCGCGCCGAAGAACCGGAGCCGGAGGACATCTTTGCAGTCTGCTGTCAGCTGTACGGGCCGGAAGGCATCGTGAGCTATGGGCACTATGTTCGCCCGGCGGACAGGAAGGCGCTGACGGAGCAGACGAAAGAGCGGGTGTATCACAATATCGCGGCGCTGGAAATGGCAAAGCCGCTGAAAGCGACACTGGATGTGGTGGCGCGGACTTTTCCGGAATACGATGTCCTTGTGATGTGGAGCAGACGTTCCTATGAGCTTTTCCGGAGAGCGATGCATCAGGCGGGGCACCATCTGCGGACATCCAGAGTGGTGTTTCTGGAGGAGCTGGCGTCGTCGCTGGTCGCTCCCAGAGCGAAACACCCCAAGACGAGCTTCCGGGGCACGCTGAGACTGTTCGGGCTGAAGATCCCCTACCGGGACTGCTATCAGCCCAAATTGCAGGCAGCATATCTCTTTCAGATATGGGACAGGCTCGGGCAGCTTGCGGAGAAAAGCCCGGCGTGGGCACAGACGGAACTGTACTACAACGAAGCGACGAAACGCGCCCATCTGCCGGACTGCCGTTTTGCCCGGCAGGGTGGTGTGCCATGCGGCCCGCAGATTTTACTGGAAGGCGGGGTGCTCTGCCGGGAGTGCCAGAAACGGGAAAAGCTGTATTTCTGGACCCGGGGTCAGGTGCACGACGCGGACTTTGCCCTGCGGACAAAAGTTCTGGCAGAACCGCAGAATTACCCGCCGAGTCCGACGCTGCTTTATCGGGAAGATGACCCGCAGAAACGGTATCATACCCGCTTCTGTTCCTGCTATCGCGGAGAAAAGACCGGCCCGGACTACCTGAAGTGGAAACCGGTGTTCCGGGAGGATGAACTCCGGGCAGCAGGGTGGAAGCGCTGCGACCTGTGTTCGCCGGTGGGAGTCCGGTTCCAGCAGATGCGGGAACAGGCTGAGGCATTTTGCCGGCAGCGGGGAATGACCTGTGAGATGCAGGACGGTGTGCTGGACGTCGTGACGCCGGTAGGGAGCTGGAAGATCGTTTTTGTGGGGAAGGGAAAGCTCTGGCTGTACCACAAAAATACACGGAAGAGCCATCTGACCGAACGGGAAGACATCCCGGGGTATCATACGCAGGCCATCCACGACAGGAACATCATGGAGCTTCTGGAATACATCGTCCAGCATGATATGTACCGGAAAAACCACCCGGAAGGGCAGGCTAAAAAGCAGGAGAAGCCCAGACAGCTGACGAACCGGGGACGGAACAGCCACCGCCCGACACAGGGAGCGGCAGGAAGCCACTATCATCACCACCGGAAAAAGGAGACGGTAAAAGCGTCTTCGCTGGAAGAGCTGCAGCTGCTGGCACAACAGAAGCGCGCTGCGGCAATGGAACAGCCGTAATGCGCAGGCAGCATCCGCAAACAGCATATCGCCAATATGCCGTTTTGCGGGCGCTGCTTGTAAAAATTGCGATAAATAAGCTCATAAACAAAAATCCCGCCCTTTGCATCCAGGATGCAGAGAACGGGACATTTTACTTTATGGGGAAAAGCTTACTTCAGCTTGCTCTTGGCCTTCATGCGCTGCTCGTGGTTCAGGATCTGCTTGCGGATGCGCAGGTTCTGAGGAGTGACCTCCAGCAGCTCGTCGGGTGCCAGGAACTCCAGGCAGCCCTCCAGGCTCAGCTTGCTGATGGGGATGAGGCGCAGAGCATCATCGGAGCCGGAAGCACGGGTATTGGTCAGGTGCTTGGTCTTGCAGACGTTGACATCCACATCCTCGCCGGATGCGGTGTAACCGATGACCATGCCCTCGTAGACCTTCTCGCCGGGGCCGACCAGCAGAGTACCGCGCTGCTGTGCATTGAACAGACCGTAGGTGACGGCCTCGCCGGTCTCAAAGCTGACCAGAGAACCGGTGGAGCGGTTGGCGATCATGCCAGCCCAGACGTCATAGCCGTCGAAGATCTGGTTGATGATGCCCTCGCCATGGGTATCGGTCAGGAACTGGTTGCGGTAACCGAACAGGCCGCGGCTGGGCATACGGAACTCCAGACGGACGCGGTCAGCGCCCAGAGACTCCATCTGCTGCAGGATAGCCTTGCGCTGGCCCAGACCAGTCATGACAGCACCCTGATACTGAGAAGGAACGTCGATGACGACGTGCTCCATAGGCTCGTAGGTCTTGCCGTCGATGACCTTGGTCAGAACGTGCGGGGGAGAGACCTGCAGCTCATAGCCTTCACGGCGCATGGTCTCGATGAGGATGGACAGATGCATCTCACCACGGCCCATGACGCGGAAGGAATCGGTGGTGGCAGAATCTTCGACCTTCAGAGCCACATCCTTCAGCAGCTCTTTCTGCAGACGGTCGCGGATCTGGCGGCTGGTGACATACTTGCCCTCACGGCCGGCCAGCGGGCTGTCGTTGACGGAGAAGGTCATCTCCACGGTGGGGTCGTTGATCTTCACGAAGGGCAGGGGCTCCACCTGAGAGGGAGAGCACAGGGTGTTGCCGATGGT
>DCCL01000166.1:210-6746 GCA_002313795.1 Faecalibacterium prausnitzii | reverse complement strand
TCCCTGCTGGTGATGTGGGTGCTTTACTATAAGCTGCCTTTCCAGCCCACATGGTTCATCCTGTCGGTCTGTGGTGCACTGGCGCACAATATCGGTCAGCTGTTTGGCGCAGGGCTCATCCTGTCCTCGGCCATGTCCCTCTACTATGCGCCGGTGATGCTGGTGCTGGGCCTTGTGATGGGAGCCATCACATCGCTGACCCTCAAGGCGATTCTGCCTGCACTGGGCCGACTGGGCTATAATACCCGGGAAAAGCGAGCGCCAAAGGACTGACCTGTTGCATCAAATGAAATTTTTCGCTATAATAAAATGATAGATTTGATATGACCCTACAAAAAACTATCCGGATGGGTGACTCGCATCCGCCGGACGGTTGGGAGGTTTTACATTATGTCTGAAAAAGTTACTGTCAAGGTGGAGCGAAGCGTTCTCCACCTTCCGGCCATTGCCCTGCGCGGGCTGGTGGTCTTTCCCAATAACCTGCTCCACTTTGAGGTGGGCCGCGAAAAGAGCATCGCAGCTGTGGAGTGGGCGGTCAGCAACAACTCTGACGTGTTCCTCGTTGCACAGAAGGAAATGAAGGTCGAAGACCCCAAGGCAGCCGACCTTTATACTTACGGCGTTGTAGCCGAGATCAAGCAGGTCATGCGGGTGTCGGATGACCTTGTCCGTATCCTTGTGGAGGGCAAATACCGCGCCAAACTTTCCGAGATGGAAGACGATGGCAGTTTCCTGCTTTCTACGGTTCGTCCGGCCCCGGTGCGGATGGCAAAGCCTGAAGAAGAGCCGGAAGTGGACGTTTTGGTTCGCAACGTCAAAAAGAGCTTTGACGACCTGCTGGCCCTGAACCCGCATATCGGCAAAGACGTGGTGTTTGCCATCACTACCAGCACCGATGCTGCATTCCTGTCGGAGTATATCCCGGCCAACCTGCTGTTCCGCTTTGAGGATAAGCAGGCCATTCTGGACGAGGGTACCCTAATGGGCCGTCTGCACCTGCTCATTGAGAAGATGCACCGGGAACGCCGGATGCTGGAGATCGACAAGGAGATCGCTCAGAAAGTAGACGAAGCAATGGACAAAAACCAGCGCGACTACTACCTGCATGAGCAGCTCCATATGATCAGCGAAGAGCTGGGCGAAGACGATGATACCACTGCCGAAGCAGAGGAATACCGGAAGAAGATCACCGCACTTCATCTGGATGAGGAGCGGGAGAAAAAGCTCCTGAAGGAAGTTGACCGCCTTTCCAAGATGCAGAGCAGCAACCAGGAGGGCACCGTCATCCGCACCTATCTGGATACCTGCCTTGACCTGCCCTGGAATACCTTTACCAAGGACGATCTGGATATCAACAAGGCACAGCATATCCTGGACCGGGATCACTATGGCCTGAAAAAGGTCAAAGACCGCATTCTGGAAGTGCTGGCCGTCCGCAAGCTTGCCCCTGATGTCAAGGGACAGATCATCTGCCTTGTCGGCCCTCCGGGCGTCGGCAAGACCAGCATCGCCCGCTCTATCGCTGAGAGCCTGAACCGCAAATATGTCCGCATCAGCCTTGGCGGTGTGAGGGATGAAGCTGAGATCCGGGGCCACCGCCGCACCTACATCGGCGCAATGCCCGGCAAAATCATCAACGCCATGATCTCGGCCAAGAGTTCCAACCCTCTGATGCTGCTGGATGAGATCGATAAGCTGGCAGGCGACTTCCGGGGCGACCCGGCAGCAGCTCTGCTGGAAGCCCTCGACCCCGAGCAGAACAGCACCTTCAACGACCACTTCATCGATATGCCGTTTGATTTGAGCCATGTGCTCTTCATCACCACGGCCAATGACCTGAGCGCTATCCCCGGCCCGCTGCGCGACCGTATGGATGTGATCGAGCTACCCAGCTATACCCGGGTGGAAAAATACAACATTGCCCGGAAGCATCTGGTGCCCAAGCAGCTGGAGGCCTGTGGTCTGGCAGGGAAAGTCACCTTCTCCCAGAGCGCTCTTTACGGCATCATCGACGGCTACACCCGCGAAGCCGGTGTCCGCAATCTGGAGCGCACCATCACCAGTGTGCTGCGTAAGTGTGCCCGCAAGATCGCATCCGGCGAAGCCGAGACGGTCTCTGTCACCGGGACCAGTCTGGAAAAGCTGCTGGGACCCCGGATCGTCAAGCCGGAATTCCTCAACCGAACCAACGCCATCGGCATCGCCAACGGTCTGGCCTGGACCAGCATCGGTGGCGAGACGCTGCCCATCGAGGTGCAGGTCATCGATAACGGCACCGGAAAGATCACAGTCACCGGTTCTTTGGGCGACGTGATGAAAGAGAGCGCACAGCTGGCCATCACCTACGCCCGTGTTCATGCTGCGGAATACGGCATCGATACGGAGCGCCTCAAGAAGTGTGACCTTCATATCCATGCTCCCGAGGGCGCTGTGCCCAAGGACGGTCCCTCTGCCGGTGTCACCTTGACCACAGCACTCATCTCCTGCCTGTCCGGCATCCCGGTACGCGGCGATGTGGCGATGACCGGTGAAATCACCCTTCACGGCAATGTGCTGCCCATCGGCGGCCTGCGGGAGAAGAGCATGGCAGCTTACCGCGAGGGAATGAAGACTGTGCTCATTCCCAGAGACAATATGCCCGACCTGTATGATGTGGACGATGAGGTGAAGAAGAATATCGACTTCCTGCCCATGTCCAACCTGTCGCAGGTGCTGGCTGAGGCACTTCTCAAACCGAAAGCGGCCTCTTCCAGCCATCCCCGCGCCAAGAAAGCCAAACCGGCCGACACCGCCGCACTGCCGCAGCCGACGGAGAAGCCCCAGCCGGGTGCCGTCTGCTGAGATGAAAGGAACGCAGTTATGAACTATAATAAAGCGGATTTTATCGCAAGCTATGGCATTTCCAGCCAGCTGCCCGAGAGCGACCGCCCAGAGCTGAGTTTTTCCGGCCGCTCCAACGTCGGCAAATCCAGCCTCATCAACAAGCTCTGCAACCGCAAAAACCTTGCCCGCGTTTCCAGCACGCCGGGCAAAACCGCTACCATCAATTTTTATGAGGTAGGGGACTGCTACTTTGTGGACCTTCCCGGCTATGGTTACGCCAAAGTGAGCAACGCAGACCGCGAGCGCTGGGATGACCTCATCAACAGCTACTTTGAAGCCCAGCGTCATCACACCCTGCTGGTGCAGCTCATTGACTGCCGTCATGCCCCCAGTGCCGACGATTTGCAGATGCTGAAGTACCTGCATTACCACGACATCCCCTTTGTGGTGGCTCTGACCAAGGCTGATAAGCTCAAAAAGAGCCAGTTGGCAAAGACGCAGGAGGATTTTGAGAAGATCTGTCTGCCGTATGGCTGCCAGAAAGTCGTGTTGACCAGCGGCGAGAACGGCTATGGCATTCCGGAACTGCAGGCTGTGCTGGATGCAGCGGTAGCAGCGGAATACGAAGAAAACCCGGAAGACGCGGAGTAAAACAATGGCCTACAACGAATTTGCCTATTTCTACGATGAGTTCAACGGCGATGCCGATTATGATGCCCTCTATGAGCATATTCACAAAGAACTGAAAGCCCACGGCATCTGCGACGGCATCCTCGCCGACCTCGGTTGCGGAACAGGGGAACTGACCCTGATGCTCACGCAGGCAGGCTACGATATGATCGGCATCGACCAGTCGGAAGAGATGCTCTGTGTTGTCCGGGATAAGGCAGAGCAGCTGGGTCTTTCGGGAAAGCTGCTTCTGCTCCGTCAGGATCTGCTCAGCCTTGACCTTTATGGCACCATCCGGGGTGCAGTATCGACCTTTGATACCTTCAATCACATCCCGGATCTTGATAAAGCCATTGCGAATGCGGGCTTTTTCATGGAAAAGGGCGGCGTTCTTCTCTTTGATATGAACACTCCCTATAAGCATCAGAATGTTCTGGGCGAAAATGTGTTCACCTTTGAGGAAGAAGATGCCTCCTGCGTCTGGCGCAATCATTACAGCGCCGCCGACCGCCGGGTGGAGATCAGTGTGGATATTGACTACCGCGAGACAGGGGAGCACTTCCACGAGCGGTTCTACGAATACACCTATGACCTCGAGACCATCCGTTCTTCACTGGAAAAGCACGGCTTTGTGCTGGAAAGTGTCTGTGATGGTGAAAGCTTCGGCCCTCTGACCGACGAAAGCGAACGCTACTTCTTCTGCGCGGTCAAACAGTATACTCAACTGGAGGATAAATAATATGTCAAATCTGATCCGCGGCCTGTCGGACAACGGTGGCATCGTGTTCTGCGGTGTGGACTCTACGGATATCGTCCGCACGGCCGAAAAGCTGCATACCACCAGCGCTACCTGCAGTGCAGCTCTTGGCCGTCTGCTGACCGGTGCATCCCTGATGGGCGCGATGCTCAAGGATGATGGCGACTCCATCACCCTGCGTGTGTCCGGCGGCGGCCCGGCCGGTGTCGTCATTGCCTGCACGGATGCCCACGGCAACGTCAAGGGCTGCATCGACCATCCGCTGGTGGAGCTGCCTGCGAAGGGAAACGGTCATCTGGATGTGGGCAGTGCTGTTGGCCGGGATGGTGTGCTGACCGTCATCCGGGATAACAAACTGCAGAAAGAGCCTACCGTCGGTCAGGTGCCGCTTGTGTCGGGTGAGATCGCCGAGGATATCACCAGCTACTATGCATACAGCGAGCAGGTGCCTACTGTGTGCGCACTGGGCGTTCTGGTCGATAAAGACCTCTCCATCATCTGTGCCGGTGGTTATCTGCTGCAGCTCCTGCCCGGTGCTACCGATGAGGAGATCACCCGTCTGGAGCAGAACATTGCCGCCATGCCCTCCGTCACGGAGATGCTTCGCAGCGGCAAAAAGCCCGAGGATATGATGAATCTGGCCATGGCTGGTTTCGACCCGCAGGTGCTGGATACCCGCGAAGTACGGTATCAGTGCGATTGCAGCCGGGAGCGCACAAAGGAAATGCTGCTTAGTCTGGGCCGCAAAGAGCTGGAAAAGCTCCGGGATGAAGACCCTCACTGTGAGGTCGTCTGCCACTTCTGCCACACCAAATACCAGTTCGATTTGAACGAGCTTCTGGCGGAAACGACTCCGGACGAAAAATAAATCCTGATTATCAACAACAAAAGTACATGATGAAATGTCGTACTGCAAGAGAGAATGTCTCTCCGAGCAGTACGGCATTTTTTATTTGCAGATGTCGGAAATGATGGTATAGATGACCCGATAGTGAAGGGCGTCGCTGTCCGAAGAAAGGTCCTCTTTGCGGGCCAGAAGCTCAGAATTGGGCCATTTTAGCTGTAAAGCTTGTAAGCTTTGCAGCCTTGCAAGGGCCGCTGCCTGCTCTTCCGTGCGTACAATATTCTGCGAGTGCTCGAGATAATATGTCGTTTCTTCGACCAAAAATGAAAACGGCAGGCCAAGCACCTCCGGCTGGATGTGTCGGATGATCTTAACAGCATCTGAGGTGACTGGCACAGGATGCAGAGATGGCAGAGAAATAGAATGCCCGGCCCAGAAAAGCTTCCGGTGTACGATTTTCTGGCCGGTAAGCTGCTCTGCGGAAAGAAAAACGGGAATCTCCTGCGTATCTTCCCATTCAAACTGCGCCCGGACACTTCCCGCAGCAGGCTGAAAGATGAGCGTTCCGTCCCGTTCGCTGCGGGCCGTTCCGATAAGCCCCTGGCCCTCTTCCACGACTTGTCCGGGAACCACCAACATTGTGCCGCTAATGAGATTGGTACTTATTACAGTGCCCGAGACCTTTGCCCGGATGCCGTGAAGTGTTCCAGCGGCAATATCCGGAACAGGTTTTGCAGCGGCGGTCTCCACCGTCAGTTTTCCCTTTTTGAAGTTCAGGCTTGCCCAGGAAAACTCACCGCTTTGGAGAAGGGCATATTCTCCTGCAGTGAGTTTCTGCTCTGTCACGGTATTCCCCGGGGAAAGCCCGGCGTCCCATAAGACTGCGCCTGCCCGTGCCTGCTGTCCGGGTGTCATTCCCACGGGCTCTACGGCCCAGACAAATCCCTGCATCCAGAGCAGCAGTGGAAGAAATAATATACAGCCAGCCCAGAGCCCTCTCCGCCGAAGCAAGGAACGCACACGAAAAAACAGTCCATTCCGTTTCCGGATGCGAAGCCGTACTCTCCGCTGTCGGGCAAGCCTGGCAAGTTTTTTGTAATTCCACGCGGCACATCGAGCCGAAAATCCGCCGGGACAGGGAAGAATGTCCGAAAGGTGGAGCCCATTTTCCGCGGCAGCGGTAAGCAGACCGTCTGTGCTGCCATTCTGTGCAGTAAAAGATACGCCCGCCCAAAGCTGAACCAGTTCCATCCGGGCCTCCTATTCTTTTGAAAAATCTGTCCGGAGGATCTGCCCTCTCAGGGTGAGCCGGTGCGTTGACAGCGTTTCAATTTTCAGGCTGTCTCCGTAAACGGTCAACAGCCCGTGCCCGACTTCGAGACAGAGCTTGCCTTCCCCATAACAGCGAATGCGTCGGAATCGTTCAATTTCCATCCGGTCTCC
>DCCL01000166.1:0-160 GCA_002313795.1 Faecalibacterium prausnitzii | reverse complement strand
CTCCGCTCAGGTAAACAGAGGAGCGCCCATAAAAGTTGGAGGGCGGTTGACGGAATATCCGTCGGAACCAGCCGCGCAGGGAATGCCTATGGCTTCGCTTTCTTCCCACGCCGCTCCCTCCCGCCATGCAAACTGCCGCCAATTACTACATATATATGGA
>DCCL01000058.1 GCA_002313795.1 Faecalibacterium prausnitzii | reverse complement strand
CTGGACTGGGATGCACAGTTTGCCTGTGCACTGGATCCGGAAACCGCCAAGTCCATCCGGGATGCCCGCCTGCCGGAAGATGACCACAGTGATACCTGCAGCATGTGCGGCAAGTTCTGTGCAGTCCGCAGTATGAACAAGGCACTGGCAGGTGAATACATCGATATTCTGTAACTTCTGATATCTTCGGGAGCGCTTTGCGCGTTCTTCCTCCGCCGTCCGGTTTTGCTCACCGGGCGGCTTTTTGGCACAACAAAGCGGCGGGCTGTTCCGGTTGGAACGACCCGCCGCTTCGTTTGAAGAAGAAGGAGAAAATGTCTTGCGGTTTATTCGATCACAGCGTCCACATAGGGAACGAGCACAGCCTGTGCGGGGCCGTAGCTGTGATACTTCATGCTGTAGCCGTACCAGCCGGAAAGGTCGCCTTCGCGCTTTGCGCCGCGGGCCAGCTGGACGTTGGTCAGGTTGGAGCTGTAGTGCAGCTCAATGGTATTGGTGCCTTCCACCAGATAATCCTTGATGTCCAGCACAGGGGTGATCAGGTTCAGGTCGCCGGTCTGGGTGCCGTTGATGGTCACAGTCATGCTCTCGGTCAGCTCACCAAAGTCGATGTAAGCACCGCTGGCACGGCCATCCCACTGGAACTGTGCCTGGTAGGTGGCCTGGCCGGACACGGAGCGGCCCACTTCCGGGATGTTGTCCCAGGTGGTCAGCGTGTCCAGATGCACGGAGATGGGCGTCTTTTCGGTCTGTACAGAGGTCTCGACGATGGTCTTGCCGAACAGCGTTTCGGTGCGGCGGTCACGGCCGGAACCTTCGGTCCAGCTCTCCACGGTCACATCCCAGCCGGTGATATCAGAAGCGTCCGGCACAGCGGCGGAAACCGTCACCTTGCGGCCATCGCTCAGGGCGACTTCCGTTTCGGTGGTCTCGGTCAGGCGGGCGACCAGCTCGCCGTTCTCCACGTGAGCAGCCACATTGCCGGAGACAACGTGCACCGGAGCGGTGATCTTCTTGAGGGCATACAGAGCCACATTGTTGTAGTCCAGATCCACGGTGAAATAGGTCTTGCCATCTTCCACGCGGTAGCTGCCCAGCTGGGTGGTTTTGCCGGTCCAGGCATCGATCTGGAACGGGACGTAGATGCCGTCTGCCACCAGTTCAGCGGTGCAGTGGTCGCCGTGGGTATCCTGCACTTCGCCGTTGGACCAGAAGCTCTGGTAGGTGCCATCGCAGTAGTTGTACACGTACAGATAGCGGTTGCCGTCTGCCTCGCGGCACTGGGTCAGCAGCTGGCGGTTGGCCTGGGCAAAGCCGACATACGGCTCCACACCGGCCGCCTGCAGGCAGCTGTATACATCATCGGCGGCAGCGGCCCGGCGGACACTGGCCTGAGCACGCAGCTCGTCGATCACAGCGCTCAACTCGGCATCGCGGCCATCGTTGTACGGGGTGCGCACAGCAGCGCCGTCCACGATGACGACCGGCATACCCTTCTTGGCCAGCTTGAGCACGGACTGGGCACCTTCCTCCGGCAGCTGATCCTGCCACAGGACGAGGGCCTTGTAGCCGGCCTTTTCCAGTGTGTGGCTGACGCAGTTGTAGGAGACGCCGTCCGCCGTCAGGAAGGCGGGGCTGAAGTAATCGTAGGTGTAACCGTTGTCCTGCAGAACGGTGGAGGGGAACAGGGCCTCCTCATGATTCAGCAGCCAGTTGACGCCGCCGGAGTTGCCGCTGGTGGGCATACCCTGGTCATACTGGATGTAGAGCATACCGACATCTGTGCGGGAAACACCCTCGCGCAGCAGCTGCTGCACACGGCCCAGATGATCGTTGAACACATCGTAATCGACAGAAGAGGGCTCGCGGGTGCCGAAGTCGTAGAACATGGAACCCATGAAGCCGGAAACTTCATAGCCGGGCCACTTGGTGTTCTCGCCCGGGCCGAACTGCGAAGACCAGATGTGCCAGATGATGCGGCTGAAACCGGCAGAGTACAGGCTGTAGGCCTCCATCAGGTGCTGCTGCACGGTGTAGCCATACTGGTAACCGCCTACAGCGCCGGTCTCGGCGGAGGGCACCTTGTTCTGCAGTTTGGCACCGCCGGACCACAGGCGGTAGATATCCGGCTGGTTGTTCTGGTTCAGGTTCTCGGCTTCCGGATAATCCACGTCCATGATGGGCTCGGAGATCTCCAGGCGCTGGCCATAGGTGATCTGGGCGCGGGTCTTGATGCCATAGCTGTTCATCCATTTCTTGATGGGGCGCAGCATCCGCTCCACATACAGATCGTTCTGCACATCGTACAGGTCGTTCTGGATGCAGGTGCGCAGCAGGCCGTCGCTCATGTCATAAGTGCCGTAGCCGTTGTGCTTGAAGAACCACATCTCCGGCAGGCCAATGAACAGGTACAGATACGGGCGGATGTCGTAGCCCTTGCGGGTGCGGAACTGCTCCGCCATGTCGTCGCACCAGAAGGTGATGCCGTCCTCGGCGTTGATCTCCAGCGAGTCCATAAACAGCTGCACATCGCCCTTTTTGATCTTGGCATTGAGGGCAGGGTCGTTCAGGATGTGGGCCGACCAGTAGTCCTTCAGGGCATCCACACCGGCTTCATCAAAATAGTTGATGCAGTAGGAGGGGGCAATGGCCGGGTTGGAGGTCTGGTAAGCACCCTGCTGCCAGTAGTAGAACACATAGTAGGTGCCGTCTGCCGGGGCGGTCCAGTCCAGAGAGCGTTTGCCCTCGGCATCTGTGGTGATGTTGCCGCTCAGGTCAATGGCGACATCCGTGGCAAATACGGTAGGAGCGGTATCGCCTTCCACCTGCTTGTAGGCGTAGGCACCCACAAAGGCGGCCTTTTCCTTCACGACCTGAGTCTCGGTGATCTGCTGGCCCCAGGACATGTAGCTGACGGTCTTTTCCATCGGGATGAGGCCGGAGCGGCTCTGGCCGGCTTCCAGCGTTTCGTGGATCTCAAACACCACCTGGCTGGCAGCGGCGGAATCCGGGTCGAGGCCCGGGATGTTGGCGGTGGACCAGTTGGTGCCGGAAGTCAGCGAGACGGTCATGCCCAGGTCCAGCGCCTCGTTCATCACCAGACGCATGTCGTGGTCCCACTGGTCGGAGCCGTAGCCGTAATCCTTCTCGTCCACGGTGCCGTCGTTCTGCTCGCACAGCTCCAGGCCGCGGAAACCTGCATCGTACATGGCGTGCAGCTCTTCCAGCAGGGTCTTGTCGGTGTGAGCGCCTTCGGCCATCCACCAGCGGACCTCGGAGCGATCCTCAATGGAGGGCTTGGCGTAGCGGCTCTCGATGTCTGCGGCAAAGCCTGCAGTTCCGCCGTAGCGGGCGGTCAGGTGCGAGGCCGGGGTGCGGGTCGCTGCAAAGGAGGTCAGGCCGCCGGTCGTGGCTGCCAGGCCGGTGGCACCGGCTGCGCCGAGGCATTTCAAAAAGCTGCGGCGGCTGATGGCGTGTTTTTCCATAGTCATGTGAATCTTCCTTCCTTTCC
>DCCL01000198.1:2472-7855 GCA_002313795.1 Faecalibacterium prausnitzii | reverse complement strand
GCCTTGCCCTTACGGAAGCCGGGGACAGCGTACTTCTTGCCCTCCTTCTTGAAGACATCGGCAACTGCGCCCTTGAAGGCCTCAGCGTCGATGGAGAACTGCAGCTCTGCCATGCTCTTCTCGAGCTTTTCGCACTTGATGAAATTCATTTGTGTATCCTCCACTCAAATATTCTATTGCGTTGGGGCAGTGAGAAATCTGCCGCCTGCAACCGCGCACCGCGTCCTTGCTGTTTGCGAAATGCGGGGACGCGCGCGCTCAAATTGGGTGCAACAATCGCGTCAAAACCTATTATAGCACGCTTGTGATAGAATTGCCACCCCAAATTTTGACTTTTTGTTATTTCTGCCGCTTTTCATTCCGGCTCAGTTGATGCGGTAGGGGCAGAAACGCAGCCCATCGGCGCTGACGAGCTTGTAGCGGATGCCGTCCACATCTCCCTGCACAGCGTAGCGGATGGCATTGCCGTGCAGATGCCCATAGTAGCAGGTCTTGATGCCGTAGGCTTTCAGGGTCGCCACGATCTCCGGAGCGCTGGTGCCGGTGTAGACCGGCGGATAATGCAGGAACACCAGCTTTTCCAGTCCCGGTTCCGCAGCATCCAGACTCATCTTCAGCCGCCCGATCTCCCGGTTCATCACCTTTTCGTCGTGGGGCTCCCCCACATCGAACAGCCAACCCCGGGTGCCGCAGATGGCGTAGCCCTCCACGGAGTAGGAGTTGTTGTGCAGAATGTGGAGAGTATCAAAGCCTTCTGCCTTCAGATAAGCGTTCATCTTATTGGCCGTCGTCCACCAGTAATCATGGTTGCCCTTCATGATGAGCTTCTGCCCCGGCAGCTGCTGTAAAAATTCAAAGTCCTTCCGGGTATCGGTCAGGCGCATGGCCCAGCTGATATCGCCCGCCAGCACGATGGTATCTTCCGGCTTGATGAGCTTGCGCCAGTTGCGCTCCAGACGCTCCACATAGCCGTCCCACCCGGGAAAGATATCCATCGGCTTGGAAGCGCCCAGAGAAAGATGGGTATCGCCAAGCACAAAAAGTGCCATAGTTGTTTTACTCCTGTTCTGGTCTTAGGACTGATAGCCCAGCGCCACCGCCGCAATCTGATCCGGGTCGATGATGGTGCTGAACCGCTCGGCCTTCTGCCGCAGGGCGGCAAGGCTGGCCGGTGCTGCGCAGCCGGTAGCTGCTTCCAGAGCCTGCATGGCTTCGAAATCGTTTTCCGGTGCCGTATGGCCCAGTGCCTCCAGCACGCTGCGGGGGAACTTGAAGGGCGAAGCGGTGGAGAGCACCACCATGGGAACGCCCTCCCGCTTTTTCTGGCTGGCAACATGGAATGCTACCGCCGTATGGGTATCGCAGAGATAATGATCCTTCTCGTAACGGGCACGGATCTCCCCTGCCACCTGTTCCTCACTGCTCCAGCCGCAGAGGAAGGTCTCCTGGATCTTGGCCAGCGTGTCGGGCCGGACGGTATAGCTGCCGGTCTCGGCGAGGCTCTTCATCAGGCCCGCCACCTCGGTGTCGCTGCCGGTGACGTGATAGAGCAGGCGCTCCAGATTGGAAGAGATGAGGATGTCCATGCTGGGGGAAGTGGTCTTGAAGAACTCACGCTTTGCGGTATAAGTACCGGTGGTGAGGAAATCGGTCAGGACATTGTTCTCGTTGGAGGCACAGACCAGCCTGCCCACCGGCAGACCCATCTGCTTGGCGTAGTAACCGGCCAGGATGTCACCAAAGTTGCCCGTAGGCACGCAGAAATCCACTTCGTCACCGAATGCGATCTTTTCAGCCTTGAGCAGCTGGGCGTAGGCAGCGAAGTAGTAGACGATCTGCGGCACGAGACGGCCCCAGTTGATGGAGTTGGCGCTGGACAGGCGGATGTTCCGCTTTTCCAGTTCAGCGGCGATGGCCTTATCGCCAAAGACCTTCTTCACGCCGGTCTGGGCATCGTCGAAGTTGCCGCGAACCGCATAGACTGCAACGTTTGCGCCCTCCTGAGTCGCCATCTGCAAACGCTGGATCTCGCTGGTGCCGCCCGTGGGGTAGAACACCGCGATCTCAACGCCCGGGATGTCGTGGTAGCCGTCCAGTGCGGCCTTGCCGGTATCGCCGCTGGTTGCCACGAGGATAAGGGTCTTTTCGGTGCAGGAAAGGTTCTTCTTGGCCTCCACCAGAAGCTTGGGCATCAGCTGAAGGGCATAATCCTTGAACGCGCAGGTCGGGCCGTGCCACAGTTCCAGCGCATAGGTATCCCCTTCCACCGGGGCCAGATAGCCTGCCCTGCCGCCGAAAGCCTCTCCGTAGGTCTTGCGTGCAGCGTCAGCAAGGAAATCCCTGGAGTAATCCGTCAGATATTCGCTGACCACGGCAGCGGCCAGCTGAGGATAATCCAGCTGACAGAGGGCTTTTACATCTACTTTCGGGAAGCTCTCCGGAACAAACAGGCCGCCTTCATCCGACAGGCCCTGTGCGATCGCCTGGGAGGCGGTCACAATACGGTTGCGGTCTCTCGTGCTGAAAAATTTCATCGTTAATCGCTCCTTTTTGCCAGGAGGCCCATCATTCGGCCCCATCGTGCGGCAGCGGCGCAGTGCCGTTTTTCTGCCTTTTCCCACCGGGTGCTTCAGTTTTTGGCACAAAAAGCACCCCTTATAATATGTACCATCCAGCGCCCGCTGTCAAGAGGGGTCACCTCGGCAACGTCAAAACGCACCGGCTCGTCACTCTGACCGGCGGCCTGAAGATACAATGCAGCCGACGCGATGACCCGGCGCTGTTTGGCAGCATCCACTGCTGCGGCGGGTGTCGCAAGGGAATCCGGGGCGCGGGTCTTCACCTCGCAGAACACGAAGGTACCGTCCGGCTCCCGGAGGATCAGGTCGATCTCTCCCACCCGGGTGTGATAGTTGTGGGTAAGCAGCTCTGCCCCCTGTTTCTGATAGAAACGGGCAGCAACGGCCTCTCCCCTGCGACCGGTCTCAGCCCGGTCCATCACTTGCCCTCGGGCCAGTAGCCCTGCTTTTTGAGGAAGCTGCGGCGGTAAAACGGCTGGATGCCATACTGGGCGATGAGTTCATAGTGCAGCTTGGTGGGATAGCCCTTGTGTTTTGCCAGCTGATACTGGGGATACTGCTTGTCCAGCTCCATCATATAGCGGTCCCGGCTGACCTTGGCCAGCACGGAAGCTGCACCGATGCTGGCGCTGGTTGCATCGCCTTTGACCACCGGCTGCGCGGGCATGGTAAGCCCTGCCGGGGTACGGTTGCCATCGATCAGAACAAGGTTGGGCACGATGTCCAGCTCTTCCACTGCCTGACGCATCCCGCCCATGGTGGCGTTCAGGATGTTGTCCCGGTCGATGATATCCGGGCCCACGAACACGATTTTATAAGCAAGTGCCTTTTCGACGATTTGCTCAAAGAGGGCTTCCCGCTTTTTCTCGGTCAGCTTTTTGGAATCGTTGATGCCATAGACCGGGTTTTCGGGGTCAAGGATGCAGGCGGCAACGCAGACAGGGCCGCAGAGCGGGCCACGGCCTGCCTCGTCCACACCGGCAAAACAGCCATACTGTGCCCGGATATCAGCATCAAAAGCGTAGAGCGGAGCCGATATCTCCTCATCCGTCCGGCGCTTCATTCTCCGTCCTCCTCGGCAAAGTCGGTCAGGTCGTCCCGCTGGGGCGGGCGCTCCAGCGAGATGCGGCCCCACTTGCAGGCGCGGAACTCATCCACCAGCATGACGGCGCAGCGCTCGGTGTTCACCTCTCCGCCCCGTACCAGCAGGCCCCGCTTGCGGCCAATGGCTTCCATCAGCTCATAGGGGGGCAGAGCCATCGTTTCGGCGTCCAGCTTGTAGCGCCGGGCCACCAGGTCGGGATAATTGCGGCGCACCTCATCCAGCAGGTTCATGGCCAGCTCCTCGACATCCAGAATGTCGTCCTTAATGGAGCCGATGAAGGCCAGGTTGGAAGCGATGGTCTTGGAATCGAATTTTTTCCAGAGCACGCCGGGCATATCCAGCAGGTCAAACTTATCGGTGCTGACCCACTGCTTGCCTTTGGTCACGCCGGGACGGTCAGCCGCCTTGGCGCGGGCAGAGCCCGCAAAGGTGTTGATAAAAGTGGATTTACCCACGTTGGGGATGCCGCAGAGCATCACCTGCGTCTTTGCACCGCCCATGCCGCGGTTCTGGCGGCGGGCCAGCAGACCGGACAGTTCTTTTTCAATGGCAGCCTTTACCGCATTGGCTCCGCCCTTCTGCTTGGCGCTGATGGCAACACAGCCTGCGTCTGCTGCGCGGAAGTAGCGGATCCACTCCTCCGTCACAGCGGGGTCGGCCAAGTCGGCCTTATTCAGCGCATAGAGCTTGGGCTTGCGGGCCGTGATGCGCTCGATCTCCGGGTTGAGACTGGACAGCGGGATGCGGGCGTCCAGCAGAACAAGACTTGCGTCAACGTGCTGGATCTCCTGCTCCATCATCCGCAGCGTCTTGGTCATATGGCCCGGAAACCACTGGATATTGTATTGGTTTGCAAACCGGGTGTCCTGATTGTTCATTTTACTACTCCAAAATCCGAAAAGGGCAAAAAGCAGAACAGCACTTTGCCCAGTATATCCTCTTCACTGATGCAGCCCACATAGGTGGAACGGCTGTCCAGCGAGGCGTTGCGGTTGTCACCCATCACGAACACAGTCCCTTCCGGGACGGTGTAGGGAAACTCTACGTCATAGCCCAGATAGGTCGGCTCTGCGATATAATCTTCTTCCAGCACTTCACCGTTGACCGTCACCGTACCGGTGGCGTAATCGATGGAGATGGTATCGCCGCCTTTAGCGATGACCCGCTTGACCAGTGGCTTGCCGTAGCTGGTGTAGCTGTCCACGATGACCACATCGCCCCGCTGGGGTTCATAGCCCGCGCCCCAGACGATGAGCTTGTCCCCGTTCTGCAGGGTGGGCACCATCGACTCACCATCCACCTGAATGATGCGGAAAAAGAAGGAAAATATCAGCACCAGCACCAGCGCTGCCGAGATGAGGGCTTCGTACCACTCCAGCAAGCTCTGCCCGCGGACGGCGGGCTGTGCGGTTGTCTGTTCAGGCTGTTCCATATCTGATGCACCTCTCTGTCCGGGCAGATGTCCGGTTTTCTGTGGCTGCTGTAAGACCCGTGATAAAACAGAAAAAAGGGGACAAACAAGTTGCCCCCTTTTCTCCCGCTTTGAAACGGGGAATCATCAAATATCGCTCTTGACCTTGGCAGCCTTGCCGGTGCGGCCACGCAGGTAGAACAGCTTTGCGCGGCGAACCTTACCACGGCGGACAACAGTGACCTTCTCAACGAAGGGGCTGTTGATGGGGAAGACACGCTCGATGCC
>DCCL01000198.1:0-2339 GCA_002313795.1 Faecalibacterium prausnitzii | reverse complement strand
TCCTTGATACGAACATCAACGCGGACGGTATCGCCAACGTTGAACTGGGGCTTCTCAGCCTTGATGCTGCCTTCAGAAATAATCTTCAGTGCGTCCATTTTTGAATCCTCCATTTGTTTTTAGACGTTCATACACGGCACGTTGCCGTCAGAGGACCGCCCGTTTAATGAGATGTGTCATTAACCCCGCTGTGGTTTCAGCGGACACTAACGCCTTAATAGGATAGCACAAACCGCCCACAAAAGCAAGAGATTTGGCTAAATTTATGCAGAATTTTTTGCCGTCTCTCCGCCGGGCGTTTTAGAAGCTGTTTTTTCAAACAGTGTGTGCCGGACGGCGGAGGCTTTTGCCTACAGACATGGCATTTTGAGACTGTGAATTGTTATGCCAAAATGCTGTAACGATCGCACCCTTCCGGACAGTTTCCCGCAGAGATCCCGACGAATCACAAGGGAAACCAGCGCAGGGTGGGAACCAAAAGGCCGCTCAAGCAGTGGTGCGCAATGCTTGTGAAAACGGCTTCTTATTCAAACTTCTGCTTGTCCGCCGTCAGGAACTCCTTGCGCAGGATGGCCGCATTGGCTGCGGGCAGACCGAATTTTTCCTCCAGAAAACCGGTGAGCAGCGAGGGGTTCAGGTTGAGCTGCTGGGAAGCAGGCAGGCAGAGGTCAAAGCTGACGCTGTCCCCTTCTGCCGTATACTCGATATGCGGGTTATTCTCCTTAATGTCGATGATCTTGTTGCCCTTTTTGCCGTGCTTTTCCACAGGAGCCGTTTCCAGTGCGTTATATCCGTCCAGTGCAGTCTCTGCACCTGCCGGGTAAGTGATGCGGTAGCAGGCGTAGGCAATGAGGTCTGCCTTCATCTTCACGGGGCCCACATGGGTGATGTGGATGCCGGCGGGCATGATGGTGTTGAGTTCTGTCTGCCACTGTGCAAAATCCAGGGCTTCCGCCTCGGTCTTGACGTCCACGCACTCGCACTCACTCTCCTGCCCCAGCGAAAGCGGGCAGGCAAAGGTCATATAGATATGAGGGTTGAAGCCCAGAGTATGCCACACCGGCAGGCCGCTGCGCTTGAGCACCCGCTGCATCACCCGCTGCAGATCCAGCAGGGAGATATAGGAGGCTTCATTCTTTTTCTCAAACGAGATTCTTACTGTAATCAAAGCAGGGACCTCCTAACAGATGATTTGCGCCGCAGCCGTGGCAGGCACGGTTGCAGGGTTCGGTGGTCTGGGCGGCGAGAGCCTTGTTGTACTCCCGCACCAGATACTCGTGGGTCACACCATAATCCATATGGCTCCAGGGCGTCACCTCGTCCAGACCGATGGGGCGCTGGCAGTAGAATTTCGGGTCGATGCCCATATCGGCAAAGGTCTGCAGCCAGGTATCGTACTTGAAGCACTCTTCCCAGCCGTCAAAGTAGCAGCCCCGCTTGTAGGCTTCGAGGATGACCGGGGCCAGACGGCGGTCGCCCTTGGCAAACACACCCTCCAGAAAGCTGGTGGTGCTGTCGTGGTAGTTGACCTTGATCTTCCGGCTGCGGACGCTTTCCAGCAGATGCTTCTGCTTGGCCCGCAGCATCTCTTCCGTATCCATGGGGACGAACTGGAAAGGGGTATGAGGTTTGGGCACGAAGCAGGCACAGCTGATGGTCACCTGCACGCCCTTGCCCTTTCCCCGTTTGGGGAGGGAATAATAGAGGTCTACCACCTTCTGGGCCGTCTCGGCGATGCCTTCGATATCCTCCATGGTCTCGGTGGGCAGGCCCATCATGAAGTAGAGCTTGACGGAAGAATAGCCCGCATTAATGGCGATGGTGCAGGTCTTTTCGATCTCATCCCAGGTGACGTTCTTGTTGATGACATTGCGCAGACGCTGGGTGCCCGCCTCGGCAGCGAAGGTGAGACCGCTCTTACGCACCCGGCTCGTCTTTTCCACAAGGCTCTCGGAGAAGTTGTCCACTCGCAGGGAGGGCAGCGAGAGGCTGACGTGCTCTTTGGGAGCCCATTCATTCAGGTCGTCCAGCAGCTCTTCCAGCTGGCTGTGGTCAGAAGTAGAAAGGCTCGAAAGGCTCAGCTCCTCATAGCCGGTGTTTGCGCAGAGGTCCTGCGCAGCCTTGTTCAGCAGGCTGGCGTCCCGTTGGCGCATGGGGCGGTAGAGGAAGCCGGCCTGACAGAACCGGCAGCCGCGCACGCAGCCACGCAGCACTTCGACGCTGGCGCGATCCTGAATGGCACCCACCATGGGCACAACGAAGTTGGTCGGGGGTGCGAAATCATTCAGATTCTTGATGATGGCCTTGGTGATGACCGCCGGGATGCCCGGCTCGTTGGG
>DCCL01000182.1:506-3070 GCA_002313795.1 Faecalibacterium prausnitzii | reverse complement strand
CAAAGGTTGTGTACAGCACTGTTCCGTCTGCGGCGTATTGCAGGCTCTCTTCGACCTGCCCTTCCAGCTGCAGCACCACACCGCCGGCAAACAGCACAATGATGCTGCAGGCATAGCGGTCAAAGCCGGCCAGCACCAGCGCCTCATCTGCCGGCATGGAGAACAGGTACAGCAGCAGGATGCCTGCATAGTAAAGCACGACCATTGCATCCAGCAAAAGAACGGACACGGCAAACTTTTTCTGGCTGCGCCGCCACAGGAACCAGCAGCCGATGCCGCCGGCGAGCGCCAGCAGATTCATCAGCACAAATCCCAATGCAGGCCGGGTGGAAAGATCTATGGAGGTTTGCAGGAACAGCTGCAGAATGGCCTGCAGCTGTTCAGCCGTTTTTCCGGTACCGGCTGCGCCCACTTCCACAAGGTTTGTGTCAAATTTGTTCACGATGCCGGCCAGTGCGGTTTTGGTGTGGTACTGCCAGGCCGCCCAGGTCAGAAAACTGAGCAGCAGGGTAAAGGCAGCGGGGACCAAACTCTCCCACAGCCGGGGCTTTTTGCCATGGCGGGGAGCAGGCAGCTGCCGGATGGCCCGCGGCACCCGGAGCAGAAACGCCAGTGCCACAAAGGCTACATAGATCGCACCGGTGCTTTTCACAATGAGCAGCAGGGCCTGATAAGGCAAAAGCAGCGGCAGCATCTTTTCCGGAGTGGTAGGATAGCGCCGGATGACGGCCCAGCAGGCCAGCGCAATGACCGGCAGCAGAAAATCCACCAGCAGATTGTTGATGCGGATGGTGACATTGAAAAAGCTTAAAAACGAAAGCCCGGCACCCAGCAGGGCATACAGCAGAAAGCAGCGGGTGTGCCGCACCGCGCCCAGCACAGCATAGAAGAAAGCGAAGATCAGAATGCCCTGGGCCAGCAGCATCGTGCCTTCCCGATGACCGGCGTAGTAGCAGACGTAATACAAAAAGGACGAGGTGCCCAGCGGGTAGTTCAGAAAATCAATGAGCCCGCTCTGTGCGGTGGGAAACGCGTTGGTGAAGAGCATCAGCTTGACCACGATGCCCCAGTGCGAGAAATTATCGTAATGCTGGAAATGGGCACCGGGCAGGATGGCCAGAAACACGGCGCTTCCAAGCCCGAAACAGATCTCACGCAGGCTAGCGTGCAGTTTGGGGCTGGTATGCTGTGCCATGCCGGAGGCAGCAGCTGCCGCAAAGGCCAGCAGCCCGCCGACATACACCAGCCAGGCAGCCTGCTCCAGATGGAACAGAATGCCGCCAAAATAAACCACGACGGCAGCTGCGCTGAATACGGCAGCCGGAATAAAACAGAGATCCACCCGCAGCCAGCGTTTGGCCCAGTACATCCACCCGGCAAACGAGAGGCAGAGCCCCAGAGTTTTAAGAATGGACAACAGCATGTTTTCCCACTCTCCTTCTGCGCCGATGTGCAGCGTCTTCGGCATGGCGGCCATTTTTGGCACGGAACATACGAACCAGATTCTGGAATCGCCGGGTCGCGATGCGCAGCAGGTCATCAAAGGTGGTGTCCCACATATCCAGTTCCCGGGGGATGGCAGTGGAGCGGTCATACACCACCTGCACATACTGTCGGCGTGCGTGCTCGTCCACCGGTTCGACGGTGAAGGTGCACAGGCGGTGTTCGTCATCCCGCTCGTCCTCGCGCAGATAGCGGCTGTTCTTTTCCAGCCGGGTCTCGTTGACCCGCAGGGCTTTCAATTCAGTCTGGTAGCGGTCGGTATGGATCTGCAGGGTGAAGGATGTAACATCCTGCGGCAGCGGGCCAGGGGTCACCAGGCACACACCGCTGTCCGAGACGTTATCCGTGCGGCAGAGCATCTCACCGCCATTCCAGCGCAGCACGGCGCTTTCCTGCGCGGCGATGCGCTCACTCTTGCGGGGCATATCCCGCCCCAGCATAAAAGCAAGCGCATACAGCAGGGAGATCAGGTTGTGGCACAGCCAGTAGATGATCACGGCACTGTACACCAGGGCGATGCCGTATTTGCCGTGGACAAAGCGGAGGATAGCCAGCACGGAAAGCACGACCAGCACCAGATGCGGGATCATGTAGCCCACGGCGCGGCTGTTGTTGGCGGTCTTTTTCTTGTTGGTCACCTTGAAGGTCGTCTCGCGGATGTGCAGGGTTTCCAGAAAGACCGGAATGACCAGCGAAGGCGCAAACGTGGTATCAATGATCTGGCTCCATTTCTGGCTGCGGATGTTGCTGGAAAGCAGCCGCATGGATTGCCCATAGAAAAGGTAGCTGGGCAGCCAGAAAATGAGCAGCTCCTTCAGCGTGCAGTTGACGACCTGGAAGTCGAACAGTGCAAACATGATGGGAGACAGAATGAAGATCAGCCGGTTGAAGAACGACCACCAGTACAAAAAGGAATTCAGGTAGGTGATGCGTGCGCTGAGCGGCAGCTTGGGGGAAAAGATCGCATGGGTATTCTGCAGGCTCTGGATCACGCCTCTGGCCCAGCGCACCCGCTGGCGCATCATGGAACGGACATCGGTGGTGGACAGGCCGTGTGCTTA
>DCCL01000182.1:0-478 GCA_002313795.1 Faecalibacterium prausnitzii | reverse complement strand
CCCGGCCATCTGCAGCCGGCAGCTGGTTTCAAAGTCTTCCGTGATGGTGTAGTAGGGGAAGCCGCCGATCTCTTCCATGGCAGCGCGGGAGATCATCGTGTTGCTGCCGGTGTAGGCACATGCGTTGGAAGAGTTGCGCATCTGGTTGACTTCCATGGAGAAGAAATCCTGCTCGTTGGGGATTTGCTCCTCCGAATAGAGGTTGAACTGGAACAGGTCCAGGTTGTAAAAGCTCTGCGGTGTCTGGATCAGGCCGATCTTGAAGGTCTCTTCTTTTTCCTCCTCCGTGCGGCGGCGCCAGACGTTGTCTTCATCAATGTAGTCGGGCAGGGAAAAATAGGGCACGGTATCCATCAGGAAGCTGTGCCGAGGGATCATATCCGCATCAAAGGTTGCGATCAGCGGCGAATGGGTGGATTCCAGCGCATGATTCAGGTTGCCGGATTTGGCATGTTTGTTATCCTGTGCCATCAGGTAT
>DCCL01000098.1:36833-45287 GCA_002313795.1 Faecalibacterium prausnitzii | reverse complement strand
CTTTTCTTCGATTTTGAAATCGAATTTTCAACTTTTTAGCTGTTTCTGGCGCTTTTGGCTGAAGTTTTCAACTTCTTTCGTGTGCACTATTTTGCAACAGCCTCTTTCGGGACTGCTGAGAAACAGTCCTTTCTGGAAACCCAGGGGAGAAGGAGAACGAAAAGAAAGTTGCTTAGAGGCTGATGTCCTTGCCACCATTGAGCTTACTGAAGGCCAGCAGGGAGATAACGGTCAGCACAGTCATGATAGTGGACAATGCAGCTGCGGTACCGTAGTTGCCGCGGATGACCTCGGTGTAGATAGCAACGGTCAGAGTCTTGGTTTTGCCGGTATACAGGATGATGGCAGTAGAAAGCTCACTGATCATGGTGACCCAGCTCAGGATAGCGCCCGAGATGATGCCAGATGCCATCATGGGCACTGTGATACGGAAGAATGCCTTCATTTTGGAAGCACCCAGCGAAATAGCAGCCTCCTCAATGCTCATGGGGATCTGCTGCAGGATGGCCACCGACGAACGGATGGTGTAGGGCAGACGCCGGATGATGAGTGCTATCACCATGATGAGCATAGTGCCGCTGATGAGGAGCGGAGGTTTGTTGAAGCCGATGAGCAGTGCGATACCAAGAACTGTGCCGGGCACGATGTAGGGGATCATCGAGAGGATATCCACCACATTAGTCAGGGTATTACGGCGGCGCACCACCAGATAGGCGATAAGAACGGCCAGCAGCACGATAATGATCAGCGCCAGCAAGGGGATGATGATGGTGTTCTGGATGCTGCGGCCCAGCTTGCCAACGGCAGTCTGGTAACTCTGCAGCGAGTAGCCGTCCACAAAGATCTTTCCCTGCGTGTTCTTGAATGAGGTGTAGATAACGTAGGCCTGCGGCAGGATGGCAATGCCCACCACAAGATAGACCGCCAGATGCACCAGAGCGTTGATGCCCTTGCGGGCCTTGCGCTCCTCCACGGGATGCATACTGTTCAGTGCAAAAGCATTCTTGTTGGAGACGTACTTTTGAACGAGGAACACCAGCGTTGTGATGACGATAGCGATGACGGCGATGGCAGCCGCAAAACCGTCGCTGCCGCCGACCTCATTGATGAACTCGGTGTAGAGGACGACAGGGAAGGTACGATATCCCTCACCGATGAGCATTGGGGTACCGAAGTCTGCGAAGGAGCGCATGAACACCAGCAGGGCTGCGGCCAGCAAAGTGGGCATGATAAGAGGCACGACCACCTTGAAGAAGCAGGCAACACCGGAGCAGCCAAGATTTTCAGCGGCTTCAATCAGGGAATTGTCGATATTCTTGAGTGCGCCTTTGGCGTAAAGGAACACCAACGGGAACAGCTGGAGCGTCATGACCAGTACGATGCCGCCGAAACCATAAATGTCCGGGATGGTGATGCCGATATTCTTGAAGAAAGTGGTGATGACACCGCTGCGGCCCAGCAGCAGGATCCAGGAGTAAGCGCCGATGAAGGGAGCCGACATGGACGCCACCACGATGAGGATATTCAGCACGGCCTTGCCCCTGATCTTAAAGATGGTGAACAGATAGGCCAGCGGGGTGCCGATGGCAATGGAGAGGACGGTTGCCGTGATGGACACCTTGAAGCTGTTGATAAGGGTATCGAAATAATAGCTTTTGGAGAAAAATTTGGTGAAGTAAGCCAGTGTGAAGCCGCCGGTGTCGGGATCCAGCACGGACTGCCGGATGAGGTATGCCATCGGGTAGAGCAGAAACAGCGCATAAAGAGCGATGGTCACCAGCGTGATGGCACCCCAGACATCAAGACGGAACTTATTATTGTTTTTCATAAGCGTCGCTCCTGATGAGATTGATATCGCCGTCCTTATTGAAGACATTGATCTTCTCTTTCTTGACCTTCAGCAGCACCTTTTCGCCTTTCTTGAGGCCCTCGCCAATGGAGGACTCTTCCACGATCTCCACCGAATCACCCTGATCAGTGTCGATGATGTAGTGGGTGTTGAGGCCAAGGTAGGTGCACTCCTGCACGGTACCGTGGATGCCATCGCCGTCCTTGCAGATAATAAACTCTTCCGGGCGGATAGAACAGCGCACATCCTGCTCAGCGGCCTTGTCCAGAGCCTCAATGTGCTCGTGATACCCATCCGCAAAGGTGACGATGCCATTCTTGATGTGGGTATTCACGATATTGGTGCGGCCGATGAAGGTGGCAACAAAAACATTCTTCGGGCGCTGATAGATGTCGCGGGGAGTGCCGACATGCTGGATGACGCCGTCCTTCATGACGGCGATGCGGTCGCTGATGGCCATTGCCTCTTCCTGGTCGTGGGTGACATACACCGTGGTGATGCCCACGCTCTTCTGGGTGTGGCGGATGACGCTGCGCATCTCGACGCGGAGCTTTGCGTCCAGATTGGACAGCGGCTCATCCATCAGCAGCACGTCCGGCGAAATGACCAGTGCACGGGCCAGTGCGATACGCTGCTGCTGGCCGCCGGACAGCTGATTCGGCATACGATCGGCATATTGCATGATCTGCATCAGGTTCAAAAACCCGTCTGTCCGTTTCTTGATCTCGGCCTTATCCACCTTGCGGTTCTTCAGGCCGAAGGCAACATTGTCCCGGACGGAGAGGTTAGGGAAGATGGCGTAGTTCTGGAACACCATGCCGATGTTGCGCTTGCTGGGGTCCATATCGTTGATCCGCTTCTCATTGAAGAAGATGTCGCCGCCCTCAATGGAGTTGAAGCCCGCGATCATACGGAGAAGGGTGGTCTTGCCGCAGCCGGAGGGGCCGAGCAGGGTGAACAGCTCACCATCTCCGATCTCCAGATTCAGGTCCGGGATGACCGTATTATTCCCGTATCGCTTTACTGCATCTTTGACTGATATTCTGCTCATAGTAGCCTCCTGCTGCGTTCAAACTTACTTGCTCTGCAGATCAGTGAAGATCTCAGTGTACTTATCTACGATCTCGGACTTATGGCTGCTGACATAGGGGATGTCTTCTTCGATGACCTTAATGTCAGACATCGGAGTCATGGCGTCGTTGGTAGCAGCATTCTTCATGACGGGACGGTTGGTCAGGGTGCTGCCCCAGATGTTCTGAACTTCCTCGCTCAGGATGAAGTCGATGAACAGTTTTGCATTGTCCATGTTCTTTGCATCCTTGATGATGGTGGCAGAAGCGGGCAGGAAGACGGTGCCTTCCTTCATGTAAACGATCTTGACGGGTGCGCCGTCCAGCACCAGCTGTGCGCAGGGGTCCTCATAGGACAGACCCACGACATACTCGCCGTCGGCGACTCCCTTATAAACGCCGCTGGAACTCTCGCAGATCTTACCGTCTACGTTCTCAAACAGGTCATGGACATACTGCCATGCCTTGTCGTCCTCGTAGCCGCCCATAGCCAGCAGCATATTGGTCAGATGTGCGAAAGCAGAGGACGAGTTTGCCGGGTCAGCAGTGGCGATCTTGCCCTTCAGGGCGGGGTTCAGCAGATCCTCATAGCCCTCGATCTTGATGTCGCCGATGAGGTCGGTATTGACAATGAGGACGCTGCCGTCCAGCACGTTGCCGGTGATGAAGCCACACTTATTCTTATAGGCATCAATGACATTTGCATCGTTGACAGAGACATACGGTTCCCACAGATCCTCGTTGGTGTACATCAGAGACCAGGAACCGCCAAACAGGACGTCTGCATAGGGATCATTCTTCTCGGATTGGATTCGCTTGACCAGCTCGCCAGTGCCAGCCTGAATGAGTTCCACATTGACACCGTACTTTTCTTCGAACAGAGGGATGGTGGCATTCAGCAGGCCCTCCGAGTTGGGCGAGTAGATGACGAGATCTCCGCCGCCCTGCGCAGCAGTAGCAGAAGCGGCAGTGGAAGCAGCGGTAGAACCGGCAGAAGAGGTGCTGGCGGAGGAGCCGCCGCAAGCGCTCAGAGCAGCAGAAGCTGCGATAACACCGGTAGCCATCAGGAACGAACGACGAGAAATCTTTTTCATAGTAAAAACCTCCATTTTTTACTTGAAACCTTTCGATGGTTCCATTTTAATGCTTTTACCACAAAAATAATACTCAAATTGCAGAATAAATGGAAAAAATACCGAACAATGACTGCTCGGTATTTTTTCTCTTCCTCTTATTTCAGGGTGCTCTGATACTCCCGCACGGAGCAGCCCATGTATTTTTTGAAGACATGATTGAAATATTTATACTCGCCGATGCCGCACTCCCAGCCGATCTTGGAGACAGGTATCTCCCCTTTCCGGATGAGTTCGAGGGCGTTCTGGATGCGGCAGCGATTGAGATAGTCGATCACCGTTGTTCCCAGCTCTTTCTGAAACTTCTGGTTGATATACCGCTCCGAGTAGTGGAACTGTTCCTGCAGGTCAGAGAGAGTTATCTTGCGCGGATAGTTCTCTTTCAGGTAGGCTACGATACGCAGCACCAGAGGGTCGGTGACTTTGTCCTCGCTGAGAATCGGCAGGGCCGTGCGGCTGCGGATGGCCTCCGCCGCGTCCTCCCACTTCTGCAGATATTGATTATCCTCCGCAAGACGGATGGCCTTTTCCAGCGCAGAGCGCATCTCATCCATGTCCAGAGGCTTGAGCACATAGTCCGAAACACCGTTCCGGATAGCCTGCTGGGCATATTCGAACTCTGAGTAGCCGGTCAGGATGATGGCGGTATACTTATACAGTTCACGAGTATCAGCAATCATTTCAAGACCATTTTTCACCGGCATGGTGATATCGGTAATGACGATATCGGGACGCAGTTCCGCAATTTTTTCCTCGCCTACTGCACCATTCTCGGCCTCAGCCACAACGCTGCACCCATATTCTTCCCATGGCACCGAATAGCGGATGCCTTTGCGGATGATCTCTTCATCTTCTACGAGCAGAACGCGATACATAACTCTACCTCCCTCCAAGCCGGAGCTTGAGCTTCACAGTGAAACCCTCGCCCTCGGCACGGTCGATGGTCAGGCCGCTGTCACCGCCGTAGCCCAGCCAGATGCGGCGGTTGATGTTCTGCAGGCCGTTGTGCTCGATGTTCACTTCATCGGAGCACAGGATGCCCCGCAGTTCTTCCAGCGTCTTTTCATCCACGCCTCCGCCGTTGTCCTCCACTGTGAAATAGAGGGCGTCTTCTCCAAGCCAGCCACTCACTTTCACATGGATGCGGGGCCGCTTCTGAAAGCCGTACTTGATGCTGTTCTCCAGCAGGGGCTGCAGCAGCAGCTTCGGGATGATGAACTCCATGCAGGCATCGTCGATGTTCATCTCATAGGAGAAGTTCGCGCCAAAGCGGGTGGACTGGATGACGAGATAATCCTGCAAATATTTCAGGTCTTCACGGACGGTGACATTGTGTTTTGTGTTGTTGATGCTGTACCGCAGGATACCGATGAACCGCCCGATGAGCTGTTGGGCCCGCTGGGGGTCTGTCGGGATGAGATAGCGGATATTGTCCAGCGTATTATAGATAAAGTGGGGGTTGATCTGAGCCTGCAGATTCTGCATCTCCATCCGGCTGTTCACCTCGGCGAGATCCATGTTGCGCTGGCTCAGCTCCTGAATGCTGCGTACCATTTTATTTACCTGATGGGCGATCTCCTCGATTTCATCACCGGTGTCGATTTTGATGATGTGGTCAGGGTTTTCCTTGCGAATGATGCGGATCTCCTGTACGAGGGTGTCCACCGACTTCACCATCTGCTCCGTCATCGCGTGCATGATGCGGGAGAACATCGCCGCCCAGCTCAGCCCCAGCATCAGGATCAGGAGCAGGCCCACAAAGAGGTAATCATAATTAGAGGGCGAATAGATGAACGAATAGGCCAGCACGGTACCGTTTTCCAGCGAACGGCTGCTGCGCAGGTAGCGATTTCCGTCTATTTTCACATACCGTGCAGAGTTGGTCGGCAGGTATTTGTTGGCATTTTTCTGGGAGAGAAAAGAGGAGTTCGAACAGGCGATGACGTCACCATTGGGCTTGGTGAGGATGGCGTCGTACTGATATTTCCCGAACAGTTTCGTCCAATCGTTCTCATTCAGATAGACCGCTGCCGCACCCTGGTATTCGCCATCCCGGTAGAGAGGATGTATCATGACATACTCGGAGCTGTTGGCGCGAAAATGGTAGACTGTGGTGTAGACACTTCGCATGAGATGGTGAGCATTGTCCGCGGCAATGCAGTTGAACTCCTGCCGATGGAGGTTCATCTCTCCCTCTGAAAAAGTAGTGAACCGCACATTACCGTTTGCATCTGTCAGGATGAGCTGTATCTCCACAAGCGCTGAGACATTATACTGGCTGATAAGATACCGGAGGTTATTCTGTTCCTTTCTCTGGCTGGAGAGAAATAATTCGGTATGCTCAGTGTCCAGCAGGAACGCTGCCGTATCATCGTATACCTCATGAAAGGTGGCAGCGATGCCATCGAGGTGATCTTCCCGCCGGGCATTCTGATTCAGAGTGTTGACAGCAGCAATGGCCACACAGAACAAAAGACACCCCAGCAGCAGGCTTGATACCAGTTTGCGCGAGACGCTCAGCTCCAGCTCCTGCTGGAAGCGGCTCTTTTTGTAGGTGCGGTCAGGGTAATGGTAGTCCATGTTTCAGCGCTCCTGCTTTTGTTTTCCGTGGCTTCGGCAAACTTTGCCATGCTTCGATTATAATGCCTTAGGCAGTATGCGTCAACGGGCGTTTTGGAATCTGAGTGCAGCGCATAGCCACGCAGCACAAAGAAGCTGATTCGCATATTCGGTACAAATTCCCATGTTATGCTAGATCATAACTTTATGATGAGAAGATCTCGCTTCAAGAGCTCCTGCAGGAAAGCATAGAAATTGGAATTAAGGAAAAACGCGGCCACCCCGGAAAGGCACATCATTATTAAAGGTACGGAAACGGTCACTTTCGGAGAAGCGTCCAAAGCGGAAGAAAATTCGGATATGAGTGCGCGGTCAATGCACAGCTTTTGCACGGTCGTGATTTTCGCCAGCAGATTTTGCAAGGGGCGAAATTGCTTGATGGCGGCACGCTCGGGTGTCTCCATCATTCCATTATAATGTGAAAAACAGGATCCTTCTTTGCCTATCCATCCAAATATTGAATGCTTCTTAATCAAAATTCAATATTTTACAAATGAGTCGGGCTGTGGTTTCATAAGGGCAGAACGGAAGAAACCTGAAAGAAAGGATCAGATAAAATGCGTAAATTTCCTTGTGTGTTCATGCGCGGCGGTACGTCCAAGGGCTGTATGTTTTTAGCCTCCGACCTGCCTGCCCGGGAGCAGTGGGATGACATTTTTGTGCAGGCCATGGGCAGTCCGGATCCCAAGCAGATCGACGGTCTGGGCGGCTGTGTGTCCAGCAATAACAAGATCGTGGTGGTCAGCAAGAGCGACCGTCCCGGCATTGACGTGGATTACATCGTGGGCCAGTCCATTGTGGGCCAGCCCAAAATCGACTACAAGAGCAACTGCGGCAACATGACTGCCGCCACAGCTCCGTTTGCCGTAGAGATGGGCCTTGTGGAGCACCTGACGGAGCCCACTACCATCGTGCATATGTTCAATCTGAACACCAATAAGGCCATTGACGTGGAAGTGCCCGTGAAGGACGGTCAGTTCAACAACGAGGGTGACTGCGCCATTGCAGGAGTGGAGGGCACAGCGGGGGAGCTGAAGGTCAACTTCCTTGACCCGGCAGGTGCCAAGACCGGCAAACTGTTCCCCACCGGCAAGGCAAAAGAGGTGCTGGACCTCGGCGAAGAGGGGACGATCGAGGCGTCCATTCTGGATGTCTCCAACCCGATGGTCATCGTCCGTGCGTCCGATTTGGGCATCAAGGGCACCGAACTGCCCGCCGAGGTGGACGCCAACAAGGCGCTGGCCCGGAAGCTGGAAGCCATCCGCGGCGCGGCCTGCGTCGAGATGGGCTTTGCGAAGGACCCCGCCGATGCCACCGCCAACAGCCCGGCGGTGCCCAAGGTGGGCTTTGTGACCGCCCCGGTGGACTTTACGGACATCAGCGGCAGGGAAGTCAAGACGGGGGAGATGGACATCTGCGCCCGCGTCATCAGCGTCTTCAAGTGCCATAAGGCATGTCCACTGACCAGTGCTTCTTCCATCAGTGTCGCCGCCTTTGTGCCCGGCACCATCATGAATGAGTTGGCAGATATCAAGCCCGGTCAGCAGACCGTCCGGGTGGGCCATCCCTCCGGTGTCATGACCATGTATCCCTACATCGATAACCCCAAAAAGCCTCTGGATCAGATCAATGTCTCCGGCGTAGCAGTCCAGCGCACCGCCCGCCGCATCATGGACGGCACGCTGTATATCCGCAAGTGACCGTCCCATAGAAACGATTCGGATCTTACTCTCTCCTCATTTTCATCTCCCTGAAAAACAGGGGGTGTTGCAAAATGGTGCAA